>NZ_JBIQLE010000007.1:0-138247 GCF_044464525.1 Pusillimonas sp. | reverse complement strand
CCTTGGCTGCAACAGCACAGACGGCGGCGCTTGTAGTGGCAACCGGCAAGGTTTCGCCACGCGCAACCGCTACAAGGCGGCGTCCGGTGCTTCTAGGTCTTGCACGGCGTCGGTCACCAACGCACGAATACCGGCTAAAGCGGCTTCCGGCGTCGAAGCCAGCCAGGACAAAGACGGAAATTCCGCACACAACCCTACATGCTCGGCATCCTCTGCCGACCACACCACCCGATAGCTGTAACGATCATTGCCCATTTCTGTCTCATAACGCCGTAGGGCGATTTTAAAGCCACACCCTACACGAACCCATTAAAAACAAATAAAAGCGCGTGGTGGGCCTGTGGCGAGGTTCTGGCTATGGTTTGAGTGGAAGCAGGGTCAAGGCTCGCGAAGCGACCGCGTTAGCGGCTTGGCCTTGATGCTGTTGGAACGACCAGACGCTTAAGGCATGAGGGGCAGAAAGGAGCGTAGCGGATGCCTGCCCCTCTGCCACGTGGCGAACGCGGGGAACCAAGCGAAGCGCGGTAGGGGCAGCGCCCCTTAGTCGGGGTCTACCTTTCCCCGCCGTGAAGCGGTGGGGACTCTTGTAATACCTCTCACGCTGAAACTGTCTTATGCACATGGCAGCTTCGCGCGCGCGGATTAAAGAAATATTAAAAGAATATTAGAGGCGCTAAAAATCTGTGGATAAAAACACCAAGGCGTAGGAATGGCGCTGCTTTTCGGGCTGGTCGATAAATGAGCACCCTACTTGGAATGCCCCTATGCCCTACTTGGAATGCCCCTATGCCCTACTTGGAATGCCCCTATACCCTACTTGAAATGCCGTGCCTAATTCGCTTTGGCTGCTGCTTTATTCCCTTGTACCCATTCACGGTGTTTCAAGAAGCTTTCCCATCTTTCTTTCGATGGGGAGCGACCTTGCCCTAGATCATCCCCAGTTAACAGCCACTCTGCATAGGGTCTACGGTAGTCCATCAGCGCTATCAGCATGGCCAAGGTGGGCAATTGCTTCTTCAGCATGACGTTTTGCCAACGGGCGGCGGGTATGCCAGTTCGTTCTTCCAAATATCTGTAAATGCCACGACCGGCAGGCGCTAAGTCCATAGCCAGATAGATGACGCGATCACGCAATTCATCCTCTTTTTGAAGGATTCTCTGCTTTAACTCGTCGTTGGCATCAATCATCTTGCATTTTCCTGAAAATCAAGTATTATTTACCTGAATCACGTAAATTCTACGTGATAAATGGCTTTGCTTACGCGTTCGAACGTTTTAGTACGCAGTGCGGCGGCAAAGTGTATTTCGGAGTTTACAAGATGATGACCAATATCACCCCACATCTTACGTTGTCCGCACCGGTCATGACGGTGGCTGCCTTCTCCCAACTCATAGGCTTGGAAGAAAGCGTATTGAAGGCTCAAGTGAACCGGGGCTACTGGCCAACCATCAAAGTTGGAAAACGCGTTTTCGTGAACGTCGAAGCGGTTCGCCTGCAAGTCAGTAAGCAGTTTCTAGACGCTTATCCGCTGTAAGCAAGCGTCATGCACCAGCCAGCAGCCCCGATGAACAGAACACAACCAACGGTTACGCCGTCGGAAGGGGGGATTGTTGATCTGGTGGCGCGTGTGCAAGCCATAGGAGCGAAAGCACGAGAAAAGGCCCGACAGCCGCAGCAAGACAATACCGCGTCGGTGTCGCAGGAAGTGAAGCAGTTACCGCTTTGGCCCGAAGCCGTCAGAGGGGTGCCTAATGCCTTGCTGCGTAGTTCTTTGTTTACTGTCAACCAAACCCGAGAGACGTTTTCAAAGCGGGTGCTACTCGCCAGCAGAGCCGATATTGAACTGCGCTTCATGGGCGTTAGGTTCAATCAAACCGACCTCAATGTATGGGAAATGCTCTTGCATTTAGCGCGTTCACAACCCCTCGGTAACGAAGTGCGATTCACCGCCTATTCAATGCTAAAGGAATTGGGCAGGAATACAGGCAAAACTCAGCGTGAACAACTAAAAGAAGAAATTACTCGGCTGCGGGGTGGTGTCGTTGAAATCACCTGGAAGAAGGACAAAAAGACTTTTATCGGTGGTTTGATCGAGAAAGCATATCGCGATGAAGTCACACAACAATATGTCGTTGTTCTTGATGAAAAGCTGCTTTCTCTCTATGAAAGCGGCTACTCCCATATTAATTGGGAACAGCGCAAAGCATTGAAAAGCAATCTCGCTCAATGGCTTCACGGCATGTATAGCGGGGATGCCGCCCCCTACCCATACAAAGTGGAAACAATTCACGATCTATGCGGTAGCAGCACAAAAGAGCTATGGAAGTTCCGGCAAATGCTCAAGGCTTCTTTAAATGAACTGGTAGCGGTTGGCTGCATCAAGGAATGGGAAATTGACGCTGCCGACTTGGTGCGCGTTGACGCTGTTCCTTCTAGCAGCCAAACGAAATATATCAACAAAAAGCGCATGGGCTGCGGGCGCAAGCCATCATCGTTTTAAGGCATAACATGATTGATTTGAAAAAAGACTCGACCGCGCTTAAGGCAAGGATTTTCCAAAAAGAAGATGCACTTCGTGATCGGGTGATTTTTCTCGCTATGGATGTAGCGTCAGTAAGGCGCGGCGTATACAAGCATCTGGAAGAACTCACAGGCATACCCGCCACTCGTTGGCGAAATGTCATGCTGAAACGGCAAATGCCCACCCTAGCCATGCTAATGGCACTGATGGACTATCGCAGGCCATACGCGGAATGGCTGTTAACCGGTGATGACCCAACACTGCACATTCCAACAATACTAAAAATTTTTCATCCTAAGGAATGCTCATGAAAACCTTTGCCGAATGGTGCAACCACTACAACTACAACCCGGCCAGCCCGGAAGCCGAAGCCGATTACCGGCGCTACTGCGAACAGTTGGCGCTATTTAAGTCAAGGCCGCAAGAGTAAAGGAAAAATCACATGGACTTTAACGTTTTTCAATTCCTATCAGGAAAAATCCTTCAAAGTACGGAAGCATGGGCCGACGTACCCGACGCTATCGCGGGCGTCCTCATTCCCATGCTGGCTATCGCGCTTACCATCACGATCATGTGGCAGGGCTACAGCATCATGCGGGGCGCAGGTGGTCAAGATCACTTGCTCGATGTGTTTTTCAACTCCATGCGGGTCTTTCTTGTAGTCTCACTGGCATTAACTGGCGGCATGTATGGCGGTAATGTGGTTGCACTATTTCACGAGTTACGGGAATGGTTGACGGGCTTGTTTGCCGGTACCACAAACAGCTATGCAGCATTAGATAGCACTATTGCCACAGCGCTGGAAAACTATAAAAAAATCCAAGAATACTCACTCCAGAACATTCAAATAAAAATGGTGGGAGAAAGCAATTTTACAGGCGTCGTGACACTCATGATGGGAATTGCGATAACTGGCATCATCATGATTTACTGCGGTGTTGCTGCAATAAACCTCATCATCATTGATGTATCCCTTGCCTTGGTCATTGCCATTGGCCCCTTGTTCGTTGCCGCTCTTGCGTTCAACGCCACTTCGACATTCTTCAATTCGTGGCTATCAACCGTATTGAAATACATCATGACCGCAATTCTGATTGCAGCCGTCATCGGTTTTGCAAACGGCCTGGTAAACGGATTCGCCAATGTTTTGACTGTAGACCCGGCAACGCTTGATCTTGTAGGCGTTACCGCCGCAACGACCCTCGGTGGTGGCGTCTTGATTTTTCTTGCCAGCAAAACGGCGGTTATCGGTGGTGAGGTTATCGGTAGTGCTGGCATGCAAATAGCGTCGTTAGCAAGAGCCGTCCGAGCAGTGGCAAACCCTGCCGGTGCTGCCGCTGGTGCCGTCATGTCTGGCGCGGGCAAAGTGGCTGGTTACGCCGGTGGTAAAGCTGCGGGCTACCTCGGGGCGAAAGCTGCTGATTCGCGTCTCGGGCAGGCAGTAGGTAGCAATCGCGCCATGCAGCGGGCTATGGCTCCGATAAGCGCGGCTAGTCACGGTTTAAGCGGCGCGGGTCGCGCCATGAGTCAGCGTTCAATTATGGAAGCTACGCGGGCCGGTGCGCAATCGGGTAGTTCGTCAGCACGTAATGCCGGTTTAGGCGGTCTTTCAAAAGGGTAAGAGGGTAAATCATGACTACGGTTAAAAAACTGGCTGCGGCCGCTATTTTCAGCTTGATGGCATCGTCCATTTCCTACGCACAAATTCCTGTGACTGACGCCGCACAAATTGCCAAGAGCACGGCAGAACACGCGGAACAAATCCTGAAATGGGTTGAGCAGATACGGCAAATGGAACAGCAGTACAAGCAAATGGAGCGTGAGTTTGAATCCATTACCGGCGCTCGTGGCATGGGCCAATTGCTCAATCAGGCTACGCGCCTTTCATTGCC
Source organism: Pusillimonas sp. (assembly GCF_044464525.1). Taxonomy (NCBI): domain Bacteria; kingdom Pseudomonadati; phylum Pseudomonadota; class Betaproteobacteria; order Burkholderiales; family Alcaligenaceae; genus Pusillimonas; species Pusillimonas sp. The sequence continues at coordinate 133,833 of NZ_JBIQLE010000007.1, read as the reverse complement.
CGACGGTTTCGAAAATAACTACCTTAACCTTATTCAATCCGGTGCTGCGGGCGCAAGCCCCGAAGCACGGGCTATTTATGATGCTATCAAACAGCTTGGATGCTCGACGATTGAAGGACAAAGCGCCCGCGCCACATGTGAAGCAAAGGCTTATGCACAACCTGAAAATGCCGCGTACATCGAAAGCGCAATCAATCAGGCGCGTGACCGTGCCAATGACCTGCAACAACTCATATCTCAGGTAGACGCAGCACCCGATATGAAAGCCGCTACCGACTTGGCAAATAGAATTGCAGCGGAGCAGGCCATGTTGCAGAACGAACAAACTACGGTGAATCTGGCATTGGCGCAACGTCAAGCGCAGGACGCCTTAATCGCTCAAAAGCAATCAGAAGATGCTCGAAAGCGCTTGCTTGAGAACACCAGCAATCCGATAAATGACTTCTTGAAATCTCAATAACACTGCATGAGTTCCACGTACCGGAACGTGATTTGAAAAGGGAAAAAATGAACAAACTTGGAGTATCGCTTATTGCTATTGCTGCCGTGATGTTTCTCGGAGGTTGTGGCGATGATTCCGAAGCGAAACAGGCCCGTCAGCGCTTGCTTGAAAACACCCACAATCCGATCAATGACATGATGGTCAAAGATCTACAAGAAAGAGAAGCAAAGGGGGCAACGGAAAAATGATTGATGCCCTTAAACTTATCATCTTGTGGTCACTCGGTGCATGGGCATGGTATTTGATTTACCGTGACTTCAAGACAAAGCCCAAGTTTCGGAAATTTGTCTATTGGCTATCTGCTGTCTTCGTTCCGTTATTCGCCTACGCCATCACCACGGCCTGAGCAACGACATAGCACCAATAGAAAGCCAGCCAGGAACGCACGACAGCCCCGCACGGGGCTGTTTGCGTTGTGCGCATGAAGTAGGTGGGTTCGCATTAAAAACACCGCATACAGCGTTCTATGGGGTTTCACCCCAAACCCCACGTTCGCCACGTGGCAGGGGTGCAGGTGGCCGCTACGCTTCGCTTCACTCTACCTGCCCCCATGCCTAAGCGTGTTGTTGTTCCAGTCGCATCAAGGGCCGCTACGCTCTCCGAGTGTGGCCCGTGTCCTCGCTTCGCTGCGGGCCGCACCAGCCACACCCTACGCCCTTGACCCGCCTTTCACGTTGGGCCGACTTTTATAATTACTACAGGCTTAACCGAAAAGCTCACTGTGCGAACCAAGCCGCGCAAGTCTAAGCGTGTCGGTATCCGACTTTCGGTAGATCAGCAGCAAGTCAGGCTTGATGTGGCATTCCCGGTAACCTGCCCAATTGCCGCTTAGGTCGTGATCGCGGTATTTGGCATCAAGCGGCTGGTCGTTGGCCAGCGCTACAAGAACGGACTTGAGATCGCTATCGAGTGTGGCGCGGTGCCGGCCTTTGGCTTCACGCTTGAAATCGCGTTTAAAGGATGTGGCGCGTTCAATCGTCCGCATGCAAGTCAGCCATCAGGTCGTCAACACTGGCAAACTTCCGACCTTTCCCCGCTTCAAGTTCAGCAATGGCTTTGCGCGTGGTGGCGTTGGGAACCTTCACTTCAAAGGGCAAACGGCGTTCATCTGCTACGCGCAGCATCAGCAAGCGGATAGCGTCCGAAATCGTCAAGCCCATTGCGTCGAGCGCATCAGCGGCCCGTTCCTTGGTGTCGGTGTCGATGCGAGCGCGAACATAGGTATCAGCAGTGCTCATAATGAACCCCCAGGATTCAGTTTCAGAGCCTTTATTGTAGTCTTGATGTGACTACAAAACAAGAGTGTTACCAGTATGAGATTCCCAACGTCTTGCAGCCAAGGGCTGCGCCTGTGGCCTTTGGTCTGCTAAACCAAACCGGGTGCTGGCCAGCCGCTGCCGGTTCCCGGTCGCAAGGCGACACACACCTAAACCGTGTACTAAACTATTGCCTGTGGCGTGTATTCAATTATTGCCTATGGCATGCACTGGATTGTTGCCTGTAGCGTGTACTGGATTGTTGCTCATGGCGTGTAGTTTTCATGCTGCGACTGGCGCTTAAAAAGTGTCAACCAACTGTCAACGGCATAGCGAAATAAAGCACCTTTATAGCGCACCTATCACAACCCAAGTCTTTGATTGCTAAGGTAAAGCACATATAAAGCGACTCTATCAGACGGAATCATAATCCGCAGGTCCCCTGTTCGAATCAGGGATGCGCCACCAAGAATTCTTAAAGAAAATCAAGCGCTTAAGTCGAAAAACTTAGGCGCTTTTTCTTTGCGGGCTCTACCCCATTAACGGGGGATCTGGGCTCTACCCCATAATCGGGGGATCAGGGCATTCATCAAACCCGGTTAATTACACCATTCCAACCGCATTGAGCCAAGACTCTCATGCGGTAATTCTCAAAATTCCTGAACCCATACGCTCGGCGTGAGAGCATTTCCATCTTCGTGTGGAACCCTTCGGTGATCCCATTGGATTTGGTAAAGCGCCACATACGTACGATGGGTTCGAGCCACGAGGTTAACGTCGCGGCCAGCGCCTTGGCCGGACTTTGTTCAAACTGACGAATCAAGGCCAGGAATTTGGGCAACAGCTGTTTGGCCCGCTTGGCCTTCAAACTCTTCATGACCAGAAACCCATTCAGCTGCTGCTTGGCAAAGTAAAGCGCCTGCAGTACGGGCTCCTGGGCCAGGTACTGGCGCAGGCGCTCCTTCTGCACGGATGAAAGATTCCAGTGATGGCGGCGCATCAGGCTGAGCAGCCCCCGGTTCTTGCGTCCTTCCGGGTCATACTGCTGCCATAGCTTCAGAAAGTGCTGGTTCACCAACCGCACAACATGAAAACGGTCAGCCACGATCATGGCATTGGGGAAGTACTGCTGGGCAATGCGCCGATAGGTCTCGGACAAGTCCATCACAATGACCCGCACGTGCTCACGCCCTGGTAAACGCTTCAAATAGTTGCGCAGACTCAGCCGATGCTGAGTATCAGTCAGGATCATCCCACACACCTCATGCTCCAGCGAGGTATTGAGCTTCATCCGCAGAAAATCACGCACCGCCGACGGACTGTTCAACGCCTGGCCGCGCAGCTCGTCGATCTCGACCAACTCGCGCGCTACGGCAAGGATTTCACGCCGATTGGCCGCACGTATCACACACCAGCAGCGCGCCGGCACTCAAGGATTCGGAATCAAGGGCAAGAGAATATTGCTGCATGATTACCTCCGGTTCGGAACTCAGGCGACATTGCCTGGCACCGAAGGAGTCACGCCGCAGCGCACGTTGTCACAGGGTGAAAAGGCCACCGGCCGCAAGCGCCGTCAGGCGCGCCGCCCTTGACGACGAGCACAGCGTGACACACTGAAGGAAACAGCAAGGCCGCCCCCTATCAACCAGTGACAGTTTTGGGGTTAGGCAAGTGCTACAAGGCACGCGACAAGCGTCAGGGATGCGCAAGGCGGGGTACACCCAGTTCCAAAAAGGGATGAGCGACACGCAAACCTGAAGCAACGCGGCCCTGTCCGGGCGACGCAAACGCCGCACTACGCCCGTGACCGCCCCACCGTGTTGGGGTTTTTGTGCAGCGCAGGCATCCTATGAGCATGTATGACACCGCCGGAGCACATCATGCAAACGACCCATACCGCTCAGCTACCCCGCCCTGCCTTCTACCGCATGAAGGACGTCATCCGCATCACGTCGCTGAGCCGGCCCACGTTGTATCGACGGATCGCAAACGACTCGATGACCGTCCACTGACATGCTTGAGTTCATACTCATAAAAAATGAAAGGTGCAATTTGTGGAATCGAAACCCGACACCACCATGAAGCCATCTAAAGGCTTCGCCTGAGGCACCAGTGAAGGTTCAACAATGTGAGCCTGAATCCCCCCTCGCCCAGGAACGGGTTGAACAAATGCTAATTCCCCTCAAACTGCAGCGCGCGATCGGGTCATGGAAGCCATGGCTATATGATTATTGAGCTGCAGCCCCGCCAGAGCGTAGTCTGTAAAAAGAGTTTTCACTAGTACGAGGGTTGTCAAAAACCAAGGAGATAAGCAATAAAAAAGCAGCCACCTCTACAATTGAGAAATCCTTCACCCGCCGACGACAGATAGTGCGAGGAACCACGCCGCTCAGTAACGAATAGATCACATCTTGGCGCTAGAAACCTGCACCGGCGGCAGTGGAGGTCGGGATACGACAGGTGCACGCTGCGCCATCAGCTCAATGATCCAGTCGATGAACGCACGCAGTTTCGCACTGACATGCCGGTTCTGGGGAAAGGCGACGTACAGCGGCATCGGATCAAGCTGCCAATCCGTAAACAACGGGATCAGCTCGCCGCGCGTCACGTGCGCCTGAGCCATGTAGGCCGGCAACCAAAGCGCACCCATTCCTGCCAGGCCTGCCGCGAGGTAGGCATTGCCGTCGTCGACCACCAGGGCGGGTCGACCTTGCACGTCAATGTTCTCGTCATCACGATGCATGGAGCACGGAAACACGCGTCGCGAGCCCGACCAAGATAAGCCCACGATACGGTGATGCGGCAATTCCAACTCGCTAGGGTGATCGGGGCGGCCCGTCCGCGCGAGATAACTCGGCGCTGCATACACCGCCAGCGGTAAGTCCGCCGCATGCCGCGCCACCAGCGACTGATTAGTGACCTCCCCTCCGCGTACGACACAATCGACGTTTTCGTCTATTAAGTCAACAACACGATCGCTAACACCCAGATGCAGCTGAATGTCAGGGTACCTGGCGTGAAAGGCTGGCAACGCCGGCACCAGAATCATGCTGGCAAACGGACTGGGCACATCCACCCGCAACCTGCCCCGGGGCGACGCCAGGGCACAGGACAGGCTCGTTTCGGCATCGTCCATATCAGCCAACAAGCGCAGCACACGTTCATAGTAAACCGCGCCGTCTGGGGTTACGTTGACCTTGCGTGTCGTGCGATTCAGCAACCTGACGCACAGGCGCGCCTCGAGCTGTTGCACCAGGTGCGTCACGGTCGTCTTGCTCAGGTGCAGGGTTTGCGCCGCCTTGGTGAAACTGCCTGTTTCCACGACCCGGGCAAAGGCCTGCATGGCATCGAAACGATCCATCTACGTTCCCCCGACTTCGGCATTGTTTGGTTTTCACAAACAGTGTTGTGTGTGTTTGCCAGTTTATCAGCTAAACGTCCTCCAATAGAATGTCTCACAACCACTCACGCGGCCGAAATCGGCCCAATGACCAAGGAGTCATTCTCATGACACGCCACGTTGTTTTTCCGCCCAAACGCCAAGAGCTTTATGACCGAAACCGCTACTCGCCGGCAATCAAATCCAACGGTTTTCTGTTCGTCTCCGGCCAGGTCGGCAGCCTGGAAGACGGCTCGGTGCAACAAGGTCTGAAAGAGCAGGTGCGACAGGCTTTTGAAAACTTGAACGCCATCTTGGTGGCCGCTGGCTGCAGTTTCAACGATGTGGTCGACGTCACGGTCTTTATGGTCGACCCGCAGTCGACGTTCGAAGATATCTGGCAAGTGGTGCCCGACTATTGGGGCGAAGCACCGCATCCGACCTTAACCGCGGTAGGCGTCACTTGGCTTTACGGATATGACTTCGAGATCAAGGTAATCGCCAAGCTACCGTAGAAAAAGCACAGCACGATTTCCTCACCTGAAACGGGCGCTATCAACTTTTATGATCGGCCAGTCGGCTGCGCGCCCTTGCAGCTCCCCCATCATTACGACAAATCATCGAGGTATTCATCATGTCGACGCGTCAAGTCTGGCGTCTGGCACGCCGTCCGGTCGGTTCAATCGTTGCCGACGATTTTCTATTTGGCTCCGAGCCGATCCCAGAGCTGCGCGACGGGCAGTTTCTGCTTCGCGTCCGTTACCTGTCACTCGATCCGGCACAGCGCGTTTTCGTCGACGATCGGAAACAGTTCTTGCCACCCGTGGCGCTTGGTGCTCCGATGCGCGGCCTCGTGGTCGGGGTTGTGGAAAAAAGCAAAAAGAAAGGCATTGCGGAAGGCACGATTCTGAGCGGTACCGGCGAATGGGCTGACCATATCGTCAGTGACGGCACCGATCTTACAGAGCTTGCAGTCTTCCCGGGACTCAGTCTGGCCGCGACGTTCGGAACATTCAGTCTGGTAGGGCCCGCCGCTTACTTCGGTCTTCTGGACGTCACCCGTCCCCAGCCTGGGGAAACCCTGGTTGTTTCGGCGGCTGCCGGTGGCGTGGGCCAGATCGTTGGTCAACTCGGCAAGCTCAAAGGCTGCCAGGTGATCGGCATCGCCGGGGGCCCGGAGAAATGTGCGTTCGTCACCGAGCAACTGGGTTTTGACGCCTGCATCGACTACAAATCCGTGAACGTCGGCGAAGCGCTGGATCATCTCGCGCCCGAAGGCGTGGATATTTATTTCGAACAGGTGGGTGGCCCGATTCGAAACACCGTCATGGAACGCATGAAAATGTTCGGTCGCGTGTCTGTTTGCGGGATCATTTCCGAATACAACGCCGCGGATGTCGATACTCAACCCAACATCTGGTGGGCCATCATGATGCGACGCCTCACTATCCGGGGGTTTATTTCCGATGATTATCAGGCACGTTTCCCAGAGGCGGTGGACAACCTGGCTGCGTGGATGCAAAGCGGCCACCTCAGGACACGCCAAGATATACGACAGGGGCTCGAGAACGCTGTCTCATCGCTGCAAGATCTCTATAGCGGGCGTAATTTCGGCAAATTGCTTCTCGAAGTGACGCCCTAACCTACTGTTACGGTTTTACTCGGCAGCCACGAGGTCTTAACCGTAGCACGCGACGTTCAAGATTTCACGGCCTGGCGGCCGACGCTACCCGCGCCGGCTATGTCACAAGCGATCCGATGACAAAGGATATCGATTTACCTGTGGACACCCATTGAGATTGGCCAGTTGCGACTGTCAATCTCGTTGAAACACTAAATTTTTGGAGAAACACAATGGAAAAACCAAAATTCACCGTCACCCCCGGGTTTGGCGAGACTTTCCGCCAAACTCTACATTTCTCGACCGCTGTCAAGGTCGGGAACCGGGTGGAGACATCCGGTCAGGGCGGTTGGAACGATGAGCTGCATATCCCCGAGGCCATTGAGGAGGAAATTGCCACCGCCTTCCACAATATCGAGCTCGTTCTGGCGAAGACCGGAGCGAGCTGGGATCACGTTATTCACGTCAATACATACCATGTCGGTGGCTTTCCGCCGATCGTTAACGACACGATCGTCAAACTATACCGCCAGTACATGCCCAATCATGCACCGGTGTGGACGCAATCGGGGGTTGAAGCTTTGGGCCTTCCGGCGATGCGTTTCGAGATTCGCGTCACTGCCATCATTCATTGAACACCTACACGGCCAGGTGCGCACCCGCTGAAGAAGGAAATTATAGGCTGTCTAGGCTGAGCGCCCACCGACAAGACGCTCAAGGACTTTGACTACAATTCCGCTGAATTGATGGCCAATTCCAACCCCTCACTGGCAGCGCTGATCAGTTCCTCGCTTTTCGCCCAAAGTTGCCCGGCTTTATTGGCATCCAGGGCATACGACCTGACGCCATCGGCAAACGGATTGTCCGTGTCATCGATGGGCACCACCGCACAATCTTCAAGATAGTGTCCGCCGATATCATCCTTGTCGGCGACGACTGCGACCCAGACCGAGGTGGCGGCGGCTTGCGAGACCTCTTTCAGCGCGGCTGGCGCAAGCCCTGCTTCGGCGCGGGCCTCGCCGACGGTCTCGAAGAGCTTCTGCAAATCCTCTTGCGAGAAGTGACGTGGCAGATCAGTAAAACTGTTCCCCGGCATCACCGAAGCCGCCCGGATGCCCCGAGTGCGATGCCGTTTATCGAATTCGGTTGCGAAGAGCGTAACGGCCGTCTTTGAACGACCATAGGCGACAAACGGGTCGTAGGCCTGTTGCTCGAAATTGAGATCGTCCAGATCAATATCGGCGATCCGATGAGCCTGGGACGACAGCACCACCAAGCGCCCGTTCTGAGCCAGCAGCGGCTCGGCCCGGGTGATCAGCGCGAAATGGCCAAGGTAGTTTATTCCGAACTGAAGCTCGAATCCGTCGGCAGTCCGTCCGAACGGAGGCGCCATAACGCCCGCGTTGGCGATGATGGCATCAAACGGCTGTCCGTCAGCCAGAAGTTTATCTGCACAAGCACGAACGCTTTGCAAGGAGGCCAGCTCGAGCTCAATCAGTGTCAAGCGGCCACCTCCTTGTTTCGCGGCGTCGCGCACTGATGCCGTAGCCGTCTCGGCTTTGGTCAGATCCCTGACCGTACCTACGACGGTGGCGCCGCGTGAGACCAGTGAACGAGCCGTTTCAAGCCCAATGCCTGACGAGGCTCCGGTGATGAGAAACCGTTTGCCCGTGAGATTAACGCCGGCCAGCACTTCGTCAGCGGTCGATGTTGCACCAAACTTTTTGCTCATTTTCATTTTCCTTGATTGAATGGGTAAGAAAAAACAGGCGTTTTTGCCAGCGCCTGTGAGTGGTGAATCAGATGCCCAAGCCGCCCGCCACGTCGATCACGCCGCCGGTGATATAGCCTGCGTTGGGTCCCGCCAGGAAACCGACGAGCGCAGACACTTCCTCAAGTGTGGCGATGCGGCGGATGGGGTGCATATCCAGAAAGGGATCGGGTGCGACCGTGCTGCCCAGGGCCTGCGTCATCATGTCGGTGGGCATGGCACCAGGCTGGACGACGTTGACTGTAATTCCACGTTCGCCCAGATCGCGGGCAACACCCTTGGCGTAGCCGATGAGCGCGGCCTTCGTTCCGGCATAATCGGCGACGCCCGACATCAAAGACAAGGTGCCATTGCGCGAACCAATGAATATGATGCGGCCATTTTCGGAGAGCACCGGCGCTGCCGCGCGCGTTGCGGCGACCACGCCCATGACATTGATCTGCCACTGACGGTCAAGCGCAGCGGTGTCGAGCGTGGGGTCATCGACCTTCTGTCCATTTACGACGACCGCGGCGTTGTTGACGAGGATGTCGAGCTGACCGAAATGCGCCACCACCTTATCGATCAGCGGCTTGGCCGCCGTGATATCAGCTTGATCGCTTTGGATCGCGAGGGCCCGGACACCCTTTGCTTTCAGCTTCTCGACCACGGCTTCGGCCTTTTGCGCCGACGCCGCATAGGTGATCGCTACGTGGGCGCCTTCTTCGGCGAGCGTATCAGCAATGACCGCCCCAAGCCCGCGTGAGCCTCCGGTGATCAGGGCAACTCTGCCGGACAATGTTTTCTGCATGATAAAGACCTTTCGTTGTTGAGTGGATCGACTGAACCGAACGGCGCTGCGGCGAGGAAATTCCGGAGGTCTCGGAACATCGAGTCGCCGTAAAAGATTAAGTAATGATCGTTATGATAACGATCGGTATGATAAACTGTCAAGCAGTTTCGTAATGTTCGTTATTTTTGTGAAATAGAGGTGATCTGATGGGACGTCGTCGCACATTCGACGTGGAAAAGGCGCTTGACGCCGCGCTATGCGTCTTTTGGCGCAAGGGGTACGAAGGCGCCTCCTACGCCGATCTCACCGAGGCCGCCGGCGTGGAGCGGCCCGCGCTTTACTCCGCGTTCGGCAATAAAGAGGCGCTCTTTCGCCAAGCGCTGGCGCGTTATTACGAACGGTACCTGGACTTCATTCCCGAGGCGCTTGAATTACCGACGGCACGTGAGGCGGCGGCGCACATCTTCTACCGCTCAGCCGAACTTCACACCCAGCATCCCGACCATCCGGGGTGTCTTGGGGTCAATGGCGTTCTGGCGGGATCGGATGATGCGGAACCTGTACGGAAGGCATTGATAGAGGCTCGCGCGGCGGGCGAGGTGCGGCTTCGTGAACGATTCGAACGAGCAATCGCCGAGGGCGACTTGCCCGACAACGCCAGACCCGATGTTCTTGCGGCCTTTGTGATGGCTGTTCTTCATGGCATGGCGGTGCAGGCAAAAGCGGGCTTTAGCCGCGAGATGCTAGAGGCTGTTGCCGAACAGGCGCTCTCGACATGGCCGACGCACAGCGCCACCGACTCCGAGAGGCCGACCCCAGGCTAAAGGTAAGTACGTTTCAGGCAACATCCAGCAATTGGCGCAGCCTCTCGTCTCTGGACGAGCGGCGATGCGAGGATCTTCAGGAGGACGAGAAGCCGCATGTACTGCAGACCCACGGAACCTCAGACGCGGTAGCACACCCACCCTTTAAAGGTGAAGCCTGCGTAGAACAGCTGGATTTCTCCGAACCCGGCTTCTAAAAACAGCGCTTCGTCCTCCTCAGGCGACAGAGCCGGAAGACGTTCTTTCATGGCCATGATGCCCTGTTCGGCCTGCTGCATGGGGACGCCCTTGGAGACCAGAAGGTCCGCATTGCGCCGAAGCCAAAGATCACGCTGCAGTCCATCTTGCGGGAAACTGTGATGCGCCACAACGAAGGGAGCACCGGGTTGCAGACGCTGGTGAAGTGCCTGCAACGTGCATAGACGCTCCTCGCGTGCCAGGAAGTGCAGCGTCAGTAGGCAGGTCGCGCCATCGAAAGGCCCTTCCGGGGCGTCCGTGATATAGCCTTCATGGAAGGTGACGCGGTTCGCCGTGTCACTGAGAACGGTACGCGCCTGGTCGAGCATCTCCGGCGATGGATCCACGGCGTCGAACTGCCAACCCGGCTGCCAATCGACGAAGGCCCGAAGCTCGAGCCCCCCACCCGCGCCGAGGACGAGTACCCGCCCCGAGGCGGGCACGCGCTCTGCCAGCAAAATACCGGCCATGCGATGAAGATCTTCGAGGCCAGGCACATGACGCGCGACCCGCTCTGCATACGTTGAGACATTACCGGAATTTGTTGGGATCGACATAGGGTTTTCCGCTCAGTTTGTTCGCCACGCGCAGACAAGGCGAGGGTAAAGGAGCTACTTCATCTACAATGCCGCCGCAAGCGCTTCAAATGTCCAACTAATTGGGGTCAGTTCAATCATGATGAAGAGCTCATTAGTCGGACCATCGCTATAAGGAGCCGAACAATGCTGACCGCAAGCAGTCCCCGTAGCGTCACAAAACGCGCAACAAATGTATCTCTGGACGAAGAATTGCTCTCTGCGGCTAAAGCGCTGCACATCAACATCTCGCAAGCCGCTGAATCCGGCGTCGCACAGGCCATCTCACGTAGGCGGTCAGAGCTTTGGCTGGCTGAAAATCAAGAGGCTATTGACAGCTCTAACGCATTCATTGAAAAGTACGGTCTGCCATTGGCGAAGCACCGGATGTTTTGATGGACCGCTACAACGTCTTCCCCAATCCGTCAGGCTCCGGATATCTCCTCAATGTCCAGGCAGACATCATGCAGCCGTTCAACACGCGATGGTAACCCAGTACATGGCAGCAGTTCCTGCCAAGGAACTCAAAAGTGCCACATTCAGTCTTCAGCATCGACACGATGAAATCGTGGCCGCCATCGACCTTTTGTTTCATACAAGACTTGAGCGGGTCGGCCAAGACCCGAAGTAGTGCCGACGCATCAGCTTTTCAAAAACATTGCGCTGCGCACCCTGGAAGCACCCTGCGCACCGCCTCCATGAAGTTGGATAAACTAGCATCTTCTCCTAGAAACATAAGAAGGAATGTGATGCCTATCCTGACCACCCATGTTGGAAGCCTTCCACGCAGCCAAGAGCTGGCGCAGTTGCTGCTTGCGCGAGATCACGGCCAAGAGATCGACGCCGCTCACTTTGAACAGGTCGTTCAAGAGGAAATCGACCAGGCAGTGCAAAGGCAGGTGGAAGCCGGGGTAAGCATCATGAGCGACGGCGAGCTTGGCAAAGTCGGCTACGCCACCTACATCACCGAACGGCTCGAGGGTTTCGGCGGCCACGTCGACCGTACGCCGGCAAAGGATCTAGCCGACTTCCCCGAGCTGCGGAAAAAGCTGAGCGCCATCATGGGCTCCCAGGAATTCGTTCGGGCCGCCTGCGTCGGCCCCATAAAACTGCGTACGCTTGAACCATGCCTGGCCGATATCCGCCGCTTCAAGTCAGCCATCGAGCGGCATGGCCGCGGCGGGCGGGGTTTCATAAACGCGGCATCCCCCGGCCTGGTTACCGCCTTCCAGCCGAACCAGCATTACCCGACGCATGAGGCCTATCTGGCCGACCTGGTCGAGGCCATGCGGCCCGAATACGAAGCCATCGTCGCGGCGGGCTTCGATCTTCAACTCGATTGCCCCGACCTTGCGATGGCGGCCCATACGGGTTTCCAGAATCTCAGCGAAGCGGAGTTCACCGACCGCGCCTGGCAGAACGTCGAAGCGCTCAATGCGGCCACACGCAACATTCCCTCGCAGAAGCTGCGCATGCATATCTGCTGGGGAAACTACGAAGGTCCGCACCATTGCGACATCGCCCTCGAGAAGGTCATTGACCCCATCCTGGCCGCCAGGCCCTCAACCATCCTGTTCGAGGCCGCGAACCCCCGCCACGAACACGAGTGGGAAATCTGGCGCGACGCCAAGCTGGCGGACGACAAGATTCTGGCTCCCGGCTTGATCGATAGCTGCTCGAACTATGTCGAGCATCCAGAACTGATCCGGCAGCGGCTCGAGCGTTATGTGGCATTCATGGGCCAAGACCGGGTGGTGGCAAGCACCGACTGCGGTTTCGGAACGTTTGCCAACTACGGCAAGATAGATCCGGCCGTAACCTGGATGAAGCTCGCGGCGCTGCGCGACGGCGCGGACCGGGCGGCGGCCGCCTTGGCCTGACCAGGCATCGGGAATTTGCTTGTTCCGACGCCGCTTGGATTACCTCTGAGCCTGTGCCGCCCAGGAAGCCATCGGAGATCCGTGACGACAAAAGGCTAAATCGGCGGCGCATCCGGCGGCGGCGCGGCGCTGCCCGCCGGGGCGGACGCGTCCTCGGCTGGCGGCATGGCGTGGGTCTTGATATCCCGCTTGCGCAGCGCACCCAATATCTCGAACATCAGTTCGCTGCGCACCCTGTGCAGGGCTCAGGATTTAGTTAAGGCGATCAGCGGACAGCGCTATGTCCTTTTGGTTTTCTAGCAGACTTAACCGCTGGGACAGTGCTTGGCTAATTGATGCATAAGCCGTACTACCCAATGCGAGCCGCAAGGGAGGATGCTGCATATCTGCCGTCGCAATCATGGCATCGACCGTTCTGGCGGCGTCACCTTTAATAGCAAAAGCACCCGAGGCTACTCCCCGGCGTACTTCGCCAGCCGGTGTGTCTTCATAGCAGGCCATAATCGGCGCACGATCTAGTCCATCAACGAAATTGGTGCCGGTTGGACCTGGTTCGACAATTAAAAAATCTATGCCAAATGAAGCAACTTCCTGAGCAACTGATTCGACGAAACCTTCGATTCCCCATTTGGTAGCGTGATAAAGACTGAAGTTGGGGTAAGCGATCTGTCCACCCTCCGAGGACAGCTGTACGATGCGACCGCCACCCTGCTCGCGTAAGTGAGGCAAGACTGCTCGTATAAGCTGGATGGATCCCACCAGATTTGTTGCAATCTGCCGGTCGATCTGGGCATCGCTTGCTTCTTCAGCTGCACCAAATAGTGCATACCCAGCGTTGCCGACCACTACGTCAATGTTCCCGGCACGTTGAAAAGCATCCGTGACAACAGTATTTATGGCGTGCGTGTCGGTGACATCAAGCGTGAGAACAAGCAGTTGGTCACCATACTGTGCTGTCAGCGTCGTCAGAACGTCAGGCTGACGAACTGTTGCAACTACGCGATCACCACGCGCCAGCAAGCGTTCAGTAAGAAGGCGACCCAGGCCTGTTGAGGTTCCGGTAATAAACCATGTCTTAGTCATATTTTTAGTCCAGAAAGAGAGAAAAAGTAAGAACTTAGAAGATGGTATGAGGTTATGATTGTGATTGGAATGACCAATAAATCGCATGAGTAGGTGAAATGAAATCACCAATTGATTCCCCAACACTGAAAGACCTGCATGCCTTCATGGCTGTCGCTGAACACCGCAGTTTCCGACGCGCCGCTGAACTGCTTGGCGTAACACGTTCGTCGCTCAGTCATACGCTGCGAGGGCTGGAAAGTAAGTTAAGCACCCGTCTACTGCATCGGACAACACGTAGCGTGTCGCTCACTGAAGCAGGAGAGCAATTTCTTGCACGCCTTGATCCGTTGTTGGGCGATTTGAGTCAGCTACTGGAAGACGTTGCAGGCGCACAGGGGCGGACGATGGGAACACTGAGAATTAACGGCAGCGAGCCAGCTATTCGCTTGCTACTCGAAACGCTGGTGCCGAGATTTCTGGTGCGCTATCCCGATGTGCAACTTGATCTCACTGCACAGGGAGAATTGGTAGACATCGTTGAGAAGGGCTTTGACGCAGGAATCAGATTGGGTGACGCTATACCCAAAGATATGGTGGCAGTTCGCCTTGGCCCAGACATTCGTTTTTTGGCCGTCGCGTCGCCAAACTACTTAGCTGCTCACCCTGCACTGAAAACACCTGATGAGCTTGCCAAGCATCAGTGCATCCGACAACGTTTTCCCAGTGGCAAACGTTATCGCTGGGAATTCAGTAAACAAGGACAAGAATTCGTTTTGGATGTGCCGGGCGCGCTAACTCTGGATCATCATCAATTGATGGTAGAAGCGGCAGCGGCTGGTGTGGGCATCGCTTATGTTATGGAAGAATATGCCCGCCCATATATCGATAGGGGCGCTTTGGTTGCTGTACTAGAGAGTTGGTGCCCATACATTTCGGGTTTGAATTTGTACTTTCCTAATAATCGCCATGTTCCAGGTAGTCTCAGGGCTCTTATCGATATGGCTAGAGAAATAGTTTAGTGAACAGCTTCAACTGATCGACGCTCATTGGTGAAGCAACGCTCAAGCTGAGAGTCATAGGTTCGGTGAAAGGTAGAAGCTGTATTCGTGCTCATGCGCGTAAAGTGGCGCACTCCCTGTAATTTTTCAGGTCTTCTGAAATTTTTGAAACGGATACCCTTCGGGCTGCATCCAATGGATAAGACGTGGCGATTTACGCCGCGCACCTCTGGAGCCCATTATGATTCGTCCCATCCTTCCCGCTGCCGCGCTGGCATTGTCCCTTGGCGTATCTTGTGCCATGGCGCACGAGTCCACTGCACTCAACGCGCCTCCTCCGGCCCCATATAAAGCGGTCAGCTCGCTGGTCAAGCTTCCGGACTTCATTCCCGGCATGGGCCAGTTGTTCGTCGATCCCGCGACTTTGCCGGCCGGGCCTTTCCTGGGATTCGATCATGATGGCAAGCTGGTAAACACTACCTATATGATTCCGCTGTCGCAGATGACGGCCGACATGCATCTAAATGACTTGAAGGTGGGCTCAAGCGGGGTGGATCACGTCGATGTCATGTACAACGCGGGCCATCCGGGCGTTGCCGAACCTCATATCCACGTCGTGCTGTGGCATGTTGCGGCTGATCAGGAAGGACGCGTCGCAAAATGAAAACCGTAGCTCACAATCAACGCCGGCGCTTGCTGTTGTCAGCCGGCGGTGGTCTGCTGCTGTCCGCAACCCTGATACGGCGCGCCGACTCAGCCGATGAGATCGAAATCTCGCTGGCCGGCACCCCTACCGGCGCTCATGTTTGGTTTCGCCCCCGCGGCCTGTTGATTCAGCCCGGACAAACTGTGCGGTGGGTCAACCGCGAGACGGGCAATGTCCACACAAGCACCGCCTATCACCCGGATAACGGAAAACCTCAGCGCATCCCACACGGAGCCAAGTCATGGGATTCGGGCTATTTGATGCCGAATGAATCTTTTGCCATGGTTCTTGAGGTGCCAGGGGTCTACGACTACTTCTGCATCCCCCATGAACAAGCAGGCATGGTTGGCCGCATTGTGGTGGGTCAAGTAGACGCTTCCATACAGCCTTATGCTGATACGGACGCCTTATTGCCAGAGCCAGCAACAGCGGCGTTTGCCGACGTTGGTGAAATCTTGAAAGAGACACGCCTCGATTGAATTATGGCTGCTCCATTGCATAACGTTTCAGGAGAAATACGATGCTCACTTATGCCTTGATAATTTTTGCGATAACCGCCCTGGGCGGTTTAATACTGGCGGGCCACGTCTTGCGCGACAAGTTCGCGCCCTGGACTCTGTCACTGCTGCATGCCTTGCTGGGCGCCATTGGCTTGATCCTTTTGATTGTTCTGCTCGTCCAGGGAGCCATTTCATCGCAAATCGCAATCGGGTTTGGCCTGTTGGTATTGGCGGCACTGGGGGGCTTTTTCCTGGCGTCGTTTCATGTGCGCAAGAAGCTTCCACCTAAGGCCGTTGTAATCATTCACGCTGTCGTGGCCGTAATCGGCTTTTTGACCTTGCTTAGCGTGGTGCTTTGATGACGCGCCATCCCTTGCATCCGGCTTTGGTGCATTTCCCGATTGCTTGTTGGACGCTGGCGACGTTGGCCGATTTTACCGGCCTCTGGCTTGGCGAGATCGCGTGGCGCTGGTCCTCAGGCCTGTTGGCGGTCGGCTGCACCATGGCGGTGGCCGCGATGGCGGCGGGCCTGATAGAACTTGCCCGTGTGCCAGAGGGGCAACCCATGCGCGACGCCTACGTTCATATGGGCGCAATGGTGGTTGCCTGGGTGTTGTTCATCTCCCGGCTGGTGCGGGGTCTGGACAGCTTTCAACCTGTGGCGCCCGATGCGATCTCTTTATTGCTCGACGCGGGTGGTTTTGTGTTCCTGCTTGCCGGCGGCTGGTTGGGAGCCAAGCTGGTCTACCAACATGGAGTCGGGCGCGCCCAGTAAATAAACACGCACCTCCCGCTTTAGGGCATCAACTACATAAACCGTCGTTAAACCAGCTTGAGACTACCCCATGCTTACTACGCTTCCTTCTTACTCTAGCCATAATGACAGCATTGCACCCGCAGTGACGGCCTCCGATCGGATTCGGGCCAGACTGATCGCCGCCAAGCATCGTTATTACGCCAATGACAATATCTCCGCTTTCATTCATAGCGGTGAATTGGAAGAGCTGCTTGCCGAGGTGGAAGGCAAGATGCGTGATGTGCTGGACGCACTGGTTATCGATATTGAGCGGGACCATAACACCGCAGACACAGCTGGACGCGTAGCCAAACTGTTCATCCAGGAGGTATTTCGTGGCCGTTATGAGCATGCTCCGGCGATAACATCATTCCCCAATATTTCGCGCTTGAGCGAGTTGATCACCGTCGGACCGATCAAGGTCTGCAGCGCCTGCTCGCACCATTTGTGTCCCATTCTGGGTAAGGTCTGGATTGGAGTCCTGCCCAGCCCTGACTCGGATCTCATCGGTTTGTCAAAATACGCTCGCCTATGCGACTGGATCATGAGCCGCCCGCAAATACAGGAGGAAGCTGTGGTCATGCTGGCCGACGAACTGGAGGGACGCATGGCGCCGGACGGCCTTGCTGTTGTGATGCAAGCCAGTCATCTTTGCATGCGCTGGCGAGGTGTGAAGGATGACGAAGCGCTGATGAAAAATTCAGTGATGAGAGGCGCGTTCCTTGACGACGTTTCCCTTCGCCGTGAATTCTTGAGCCTGTTGAACACTGGAAGGGAATGAAAATGCACACGCCACGCCTTCATCGCCGGCGCTTCATAACTTCGATAAGAAAATCGCCCTCAAAGCACACAGTGCGAATCAGGTGTAATCGAGCCATGGAAGATGCCCCGCCAATCCCTTACAATCAATGGCTGAGGGTCAGCCTATGTTTGTCGAGCCGCACCCGTCGGCACGGAAAATAGGAGCCGCCATGCAACACGCACAGGTCCACGCAGCGTTTTCTGAACACACCCCTGAACAAGAGCTGATCACATATGCGGCCGGAGGCGACGAGGCTGCCTTTGAGGTCATCATGCGGCGGCATAACCGCCTGTTGTTTCGCACGGCGCGCAGCATCGTGCACAGCGACACGGATGCTGAAGACGTATTGCAAGAGGCATACCTGCACGCCTGGCAAGCATTGGGCAGCTTTCATTCACAAGCCAGGCTGTCGACATGGCTGGTGCGTATCGTTGTCAACGAGTCGTTGGGGCGTTTACGACGCAAGGGCGCTCAAATCATCCCACTGGACGCAGCCATGATTTCGTTCGATCCTGAAATCCAGGCATCTCTTACCCAAAGCGCCGATCAGCAGCCCGAACAATTTGCGATGCGTGCACAGCTACGCACCATCATCGAGCGGCGCATCGACCGGCTTCCTGATCTGTACCGGACCGTCTTTGTGCTGCGCGCGCTCGAGGAAATGAGCGCTCAATCGGTTTCTCAGGCGTTGCATATTCCCGAGGCTACCGTACGAACGCGATATTTTCGCGCCCGCAGCCTGCTGCGAGAGGGTTTGGCCAATGATATCGACATGACCCTGGCAGATGCCTTTTCATTTGACGGCGAGCGTTGCGATCGCATCGTGAACCAGGTTCTGCTCAAAGCTAAAAGACGCTAGCCACACCGAGACGATCTTTCTAGATGGTTGATTCGATCCAGCTCCGACTAAATCGGGTATGGATGGCAGGCTCATTGCACGGGTTGTTGGAAAAGCGGCACGGTGTGGCCGTGCGTCGGTCGATGCATTTCCCCAAGGCAACGACTAGTTACCTAGTCCCAATATTCGAGTGGCATATATTGCCGATTCAGAGCACAATCCGCGTATCGTGATTCCCTTGTTTGAATATGAAAGAAGAAATAGCCGACATAAACACACTCCACCGCCCAACCAACCTGCGCCGCTCAGTATCCAATACCCTGAAAGGCTCCGCCGGAAACCTGGTCGAATGGTACGACGTCTATGTCTACTCGGTTTTTGCCGCCTCGTTCGAGCACCACTTTTTCAGCCCGGATGACAAGAATGCCACCATCTATATCTGGGCTATTTTTGCCCTCACCTTCTTGATGCGGCCGGTTGGATCCTGGTACTTTGGGCGTTACGCCGACCGCAAGGGCCGCCGTGCCGCGCTGGCGCTATCAGTGACCATCATGTCGCTGTGTTCATTCGCAATCGCCATTACACCAACACGCCTTGCCATCGGTGAATGGGCCGCGATCATCCTCATCATGTGCCGCCTGGTACAAGGTTTTGCAACCGGGGGCGAGTATGGCACATCGGCCACGTATCTCAGCGAAGCCGCCGTTCCCAAGCATCGGGGCTTTCTGGCGTCGTTCCATTACGTCACGCTGGTGGGGGGGCACGTATTGGCGCAGGCTCTGTTCCTGGCCCTGCTGCTGTCCACCTCAAAGGAATTCATCGGCGAGTGGGGCTGGCGCCTGGCGTTCTTGATCGGCGGAGCCGGAGCCCTTGTCGTACTTTGGATGCGGCGCACTATGGATGAATCTTTAAGCCAAGACGCAATCAAAATCGCCAAGAAAACCAAAGATTCGGGCTCGATGTCAGAATTGATAAGCAATTATTGGAAAGAACTAACAGCCTGCTTCCTGGTAACCATGGGCGGCACTGTTGCGTTCTACGCCTACTCGGTCACTGGCCCTGCCATCGTAAAGAGCACCTTTGCGCAAAGCAGCCCCGTCATGGGCTCGGTAATTTCTCTTATCGCGCTATCCATCTTGATGGTGCTCCAGCCCCTAGGAGGCTTTCTCTCAGACCGCATAGGAAGGCGAACGCTGCTGGTGTTCTTCGGTATCGGCGGAACGCTCTTCACCTGGGTTATTTTCACGATTCTGCCGCAAACCACGAATGCATTGCTTTCATTCAGCATTCTTACTGTTGGGTTCATCATCTTAACGGGCTACACCTCGATTAATGCCGTAGTCAAAGCCGAGCTCTTCCCCACCCACGTGCGGGCTTTGGGGGTTGGGTTCGGCTACGCGATAGCCAACTCGACCTTCGGAGGCACCGCGCCCGTACTTTATTCAGCCGCACAGCAGACCGGCATGGTGTCGATGTTCATTAGCTACGTCACTATTCTTATCATCGGCTCGCTGCTGGTCTATTTGTTCCTGCTGCGTAACCGTGGGGTGAATTGGCTCGACCATCCAGAAGAAATGCGTCGCCGCAAAGACAGCCCCGGACACCGCGTGTTTCCAATGGGTGTGTAGCCTGTGCCCCCCAGGAAGTCATTGGAGATCCGTAACGACAAAAGGCTAAATCGGCGGCGCATCCGGCGGCGGCGCGGCGCTGCCCGCCGGGGCGGACGCGTCCTCGGCCGGCGGCATGGCGTGGGTCTTGATATCCCGCTTGCGCAGCGCGCCCAATATCTCGAACATCAGTTCGCTGCGCACCCTGCCGGCATGGCGCGGCGAAGACACATAGCAGGTGGCCGAAAATGTCAGAACCGCCTCGCTGAAGGTCTCCAGTGTGACGGTTGGCGCGGGCTTGTCGAGCACTTCTTGCTGCGTGTCCATGGCCGTCTTCATGATGCCGCGCACGACATCGGCGTTGACGTCGAGCGCCATGTTGAATTTGATCGTCACCACGCCCAGCGGGTTGGCCATGGTCACATTGCGCACCTTCTTGGTGATGAACTCTGAATTCGGCACGATCATCGTCGAGCAATCGAACATTTCGATCTCCGTCGCGCGGGCGCTGATCTTCCGCACATTGCCCTCGACGCCGTCCAGGCTTACCCAATCGCCCACTTTGATGGGCCGCTCCGCCACAAGAATCACGCCGGACACGAAGTTCTGCACCACCGCCTGCAGCCCGAACCCTATGCCGACCGACAAGGCGCTGACGATCCACGCCATGCGTTCCAGGCCGATGCCCAATGACGAAATGGCCACCATGGCGACGGCGAAATAACCCAGATAGCCGACCAGATTGGCGGCCGAGGTACGCATGCTTTCATCCAGCCGCGTAACCGGCAGGAACTGGTCCGATAGCCACGATCGCAATATCCTGACGGCGTAGATGCCGGCCAGCAGCACGATCATGGTCGATGCGATGGACGCAGGCCTGATCTGCGCTTCGCCCACTTTGAAACCCACTGTCAGGAAGCCCACCCGGCGCTGCAGCCAATCGCCGGGGTTTTCTCCAAAGGGCAGAAGCACAAGGGCAATGGCGCTCAAGATCAGCACCAGCCGCAGCATGCCGGACACCAGCACCAGCAGTTGGCAACGGGTCCGCGCCTGCTGCGCGTTCAGCAGGTTGGCCGCACACTCCCTGCCCACTTTGGCGCCCAGGCTGTCGAACACGTCGGTGATCAACACCACCAGCAGGTAGGTGGTGCTGCCGATCACCGCCAGCCAGATTATTTCCTGGGCAACCAGGCTGCTTAGCGCGATGAAGCCAAGCAAAAAGGCGACCAGGCTCACCGAAACGACAAAAACCAGCACAGAAGGCACGGCCCTTGCCCAGGCGACCACCGGCGAAGGCGGGGCGGCGGCATCCGCCGATGCCTGTTGCGCCTGCCTTCGCAGGCTGGATCGCAGGCTCAAGGCCGTAAAGCCGATCAAGATGTTGAGCGTCACCGTCATGACGCCATTCACGAACAAAGTGGCGCTTAGCGAGGCGTTGATCAGCTCCAGCAGCCGCTGGGCCACCCACGCCAGTGCGAAGGTCACGGCAAATACCACCGGAACCCAGGACAGCGTCTTGGCCAGCCCGTCGGTCAGGGCGGGCAATCGCCAGGTGGGGCGCGCGGGGGAAAGCAGCACCATGCCCAGACCCGCCATGGCTCCGGCAAGGTAGACGACCACTGCGCTTTGCTGCAGGAACTCGCTTAGATCGGCTCCCAGCTCGCCTTGCCACCGCAGGACAAAAAGCAGGATGGTGGCCAGCAAGCCCGGCACCGCGGTGTAAAGCGCCACCGTCAATATCGCGAAAATAGACCGGCGCAGGCGTGCGGGCTTGGTATGCCTGACAGTGAATACAGCCAGGCCGCGCCGCCCCACTTCGCCCCCAAGCAGCAGCAACATCGCCAGAACCAGCGCCGTGGACCACACGTGGGTGGGCACGGCCTTGAGGCTGCCGCCCAGTTCGTCCAGCAAGCTGTCGAGCCGCCGCAGGTCCCGGGGCGCATCGCGCACGACATTGCGCCAGAAGCGGGGTGTCAGCAGCGATTGCGAACGTTCGCCCAACTCGGCCTGGAAACGGGCCCGGCGCAAGACGGAAATCTGATCCTGGCCCTGCCTGGCGTCCACGCCCATCAGCCGGGCCAGCTTGATCTGGGAATCGAGGAGAGACTGCCGCTTCGTCAGTTGCGCCCGCTGCTGGGCGATGTCGGGAGGCTCTTCGGCATCGGGGGCGGGCGCGCCGAGTTCTTTCAGGCGCGCCTGCACTCCGGCCAATTCCGGCTCGAGCTGGGCCGCGATCTCGTCGGCCCGGGACTGGGCCTCCTGCAAGGTGTCGCGCATTGCGACCAGATCTGTGTCGCCTATGGCCTGCGGTTTTTGCTTCAACCGCTCCTGGATTCCGGTGACCGATGCCTGGGTTTTGTCCAAGACCGCGCTCACGTCCTGGGTCGTGGCCGGCGCGGAAGACTGTGCAAGCGCATGAGGCGCGGGGCCGCCCAGCCCAGACAGCAATGCCAGGCAGAACAAACAAAGAGAGGCCAAGCGAAGCCGTAACGTGCGCATCATTCCATGCCCGCCCTGTGGAAATGATCATCTGGAGCCAAGCACGTCAGCAAGCGGCTTGCCGAACCCGATGCGAAGCACCGGCCCGGCCATGGTTGCGGCGGATGGACGCCGGGCGAACGCTAGATCGGGGCGTCAGGAATCGATTTCGGTATGGTCGATTTCGACCACGTGGCCGGCACCGGCATCGAACAGAATATAGAACTGGCCGGGCGGCCGCTTGAAGGTGGTGGTCGAATCTTTGTCCAGCTTGTTCGACAACAGGATTTTTTCGTCGTACGAGATCACGTCCAGCGTGAGCCCTGGCGCGGTGCTGCCGTCGGAAAACCCGCCCTTGCATTGTACGGTGGTTTCGTCCAGCGCCTTGCAGTGGCCGATGGGGAAATGCGCCCAGGCCGCGGCGGATGCCAGGCAAAGGCCCACGCCCGCGGCAAGCCGCCTCAGGAAAAAAAGCTTGGATCCGACCATTACGGTCTCCCTTTGCGTTGTTTCAACCATTGAACCGTCGACGGCGACGCCTTGGACAAAGGTACACGCGCCTGATGCACGGAACCGTCCCAGCCTTCGAGCGTGAGCCACATGTCGTCATCCGGGCCGGCACGCTCCGGGATCAGAACCTCGGCCATCTGCCGGTAGGGGCTGCCGGCGAACAGGGAGCCGGCGGTGCGCAGGTTGCGCGGCTCGCCCACCCGCAGATAAACCGCCTTGATGTGCCCGATGCACTCCTGGCATTGAGCCAGGGTGAAAGCCTTTGCATGGCCGGCCAGGCCCTCGCGCTCGGGAGGGGCAACCTGCCATTCGGCCAGGCGAACGCTCCAGGGCCCCGCTGCGAATTCGCCCACCTCGCGCTGGCCCAGGCCGACGTCGCCGCGCGACAAGGCCAGGTCTTCGAAATACTCGGGCAGATAGGCCAGTGGCGCGATCAGCACCAGGGCGCTGAGGTAGAAGCGCCAGCGCTTCCATTTAAGGGCGAATCTGGTTACCGGACGTCGGGATGCCGTGCTTTGGGTCTGTGCCGCGATAGCTTTGCTCATGCCGCGTCTCCTGCTTCAATCCTTGCCCCAATGAAGCTGCTCATGCCTGCCCCCCGCCTTCGGTCGCCACCACGGCGCGCGCCGCGCGGGCCGACTTGCGCCGCTTGACCTCGACCATGGTTTCCTTGGCCGTGCGCTTGGTCCAGATCAGCATGCCGCTGAAGACCATCATGCTCAGCAGCAGCCCGAAAAAGGCATACACGAGCTTGAGCCAGGTTCCCGCGAAATCGCCCGTGTGCAAGGGGCGCATCGACCCGGTGACCAGTTCCAGCGCCGACCGGTCGGAAACACGTCGCGTATGCTCCACCGCCCCGGTGTAGGGGTTGATGCTCAGGGTTTCGAACAGGAGGGGGTAGGCTCCACGACCGCCCACGCGAATGTGATCGAAGGCGTTGGAGGGCAGGCTGACGAAAGAAGCCTCAAGGTCGGGAAAGGTTTGCTGGGCGATCTGCGCCGCGCGGTCCAGCGTGATGCCGGGCGGAGGCTGCCCAGCCTCGACGGGCGGGATGTCTTCGCGGGCGACTATGGGCGGCACGCCAAAAGTGGAAAACGAAATATGGTTGTCGGCCAGCGCGGCCTGGATCAGGAACCAGATGCTGGTGACGGCGATGATGGCAATGAAGGGAATCGACCAGATGCCGGCCAGCCGGTGGAAATCGCCCCAGAAGATGCGTCCGCCCTGCCGCAGGCGCAGTCTGGGTTTCAGGAAGCCGCGCCAGAAGCGCTTGTAGACGACCAGGCCGGTAACCAGCGAGGCCAGCATCGGTATGCCCAGGAAGGCCACGATATACCAGCCCAGGCTGAACCCGTCGGTGAACGGCACGAGCAGCCAGCCGTGCAAGGCCCGCATGAACTGCTGGAAGCTGAAGCCCGAGGTGCTTCCCTGGATTTCGCCGGTGTATGGGTTGACATAAAGTGAAGCCTCGGTGGCGTCCGGGTAGGCGACGCGCACCGTCAACGCGAATTGCGACTTGACCGGACGGGAAATGAATTCCACCACCGCGCCGGGATGCTCGCGCTCGATCACCTCGAGGACGGCGTCGTACCCCAGCATCCGGGCATCGGCCGACGGGGGGTTGGCCCGCACGACCGGATTGGCCAGCCAGACGATTTCCTGGCTGACGGTGGCGACGGTGCCGGTGACGCACACGAAGAAGACGAACACCCACAGCGGCAGCGCCAGCCAGCTATGCACCAAAAACCACAGTTTTGATTTGGAGACTTTTTTTGCCTGGGTCACGCGGTTCCGCCTTTTACTTCTGTTTCATGGGCTTGAAGGGACGGCGCCGCGCGCGATTGAACCGGCGCGGAAAAACGCCCCCTCATTATCTAAGACGTTTGAAACCGGCAAACCCGTAATCTTTCCCCACCCCATTTTGTAACCATATGCAAATAAACGGCTTGCGATGCGTTCGAATCGCGCCGCTGGCGCCCGTGGCCGGCATGTCGCCGCGGATGCGCCAGGCACAAACGCGAATAACGGATAGGCAACAAAGGACATTATAACTATAATGCGTCTAATTCTTATTATCGAAACCATCTCAGCCGCATTCTTCTTTCCATAGTCAATCATGTCCACGGTCCAGCCCCCGCCGCAGGCGATCGAATCCTTCTACAGCGACCATCACGGCTGGCTGCGCGGCCTGCTGCGCAGAAAGCTGGGCAATGCCTTCGATGCGGCCGACTTGGCCCATGACACCTACGTACGCATCCTAAGCACCGGCAGCCTGCCCGAGCCCGAGCACTCGCGCCGCTATCTTGCCCGGGTCGCCAACGGCCTGGTCATCGACCTGTACCGCCGGCGCCGCATCGAAGCGGCTTACATGCAGGCAATAGGCCTGCTGCCCGAACCCGAGGCGCCTTCCGAAGAGGCGCGCGCCCTGGCTGTCGAGGCGCTGGTGCAGATCGACGCCGCCCTGCAAGGCCTGCCCGAGAAAGCCCGGCGCGCCCTGCTGCTGTGCAAGCTGGAAGGCCTGAGCTATCGCGAGATCGCCGCGCGGCTCGAGGTTTCGGTGTCGTCGGTCGAAAAATACATTGCGCGCGGGCTTCAGGCCTGCTGCCTGGCCCTGCTCGACCAGGGCTGATTCCGCCATGTCCAGCACTTCGGGCCCTCGCCCGCAACCAGCCATCGACCCGGCCATAATGCAAAAGGCGGCGCAATGGATGGCGCGGCTGTGGGCCGATGATGCCTGCGAGGCCGATCATGCCGCCTGCCGCCGGTGGCGCGCGGCCCACCCCGACCACGAGCACGCCTGGCAACGTTTGCAGGCCTTCGACGACAAGCTGAAACACCTGCCGCCGCAAGCGGGCCCGGTCCTGCTGGATTCCACGGCCGACAAGCGGCCGGGGAGACGGCGGGCGCTACAGGCCGTGGCGGTTGCCGTCCTCACGGTCGGCGCCCTGCCCATCGTGCGCGACAGCCAAGCATGGCGGCGCGTATCCTCCGACCACAGCACAGGGGTCGGCGAAATACGGGAAACCGTCCTGGCTGACGGCACACGTTTATTGCTCAACACCTCCAGCGCCACGGACGTGGATTTCGACGAATCCGCCCGAACCGTGCATCTGCGCGCCGGAGAAATCCTGATCACCACCCATCCCGATCCCGCCGAGCCGGCAAGGCCCTTCCTGGTGCGCAGCCCGCATGGAACCGTGCGCGCGCTGGGCACCCGCTTTACAGTACGGCTCGAGGACGAAGCCTCGCATGTGGCGGTCTATGATGGCGCCGTTCGCATCCAGCCCGGCCATGCGCCGCAAGATGCGCTGCAACTGGATGCCGGGCTGCGCAGCGCGTTCTCGAGCCGCCACGTGCGGCCCGCCTCTGACGCCTCCGAAAGCGAGGCCGCCTGGGCGCAAGGGCTGCTTGTAGCCGAAAACATGCGCATCGCCGACTTCCTGAGCGAACTGGGACGCTACCGTCCCGGCCTGCTGCGCTGCTCGCCCGAAGTGGCCGGCCTGTCGGTAACCGGCGTGTTCCCGCTGACCGACACGGACCGCGCCCTGGCCAATCTGGAGCTTGCCCTGCCCGTCGAAGTGGCCTTTCGGACCCGCTATTGGGTCACCGTCAACCCGCGTTGAGCCCAGCGCGGTTACAAAATAAGCGGCCCAGGCATTGAGGACTTCGCCTCCTCGTTCGGAATAGTCCATGAACACCGCAAGATCGCGGACCCGATTTCGGCCCTTGGATTCAAGCTGCGTTCAGCCCGGCATGAGTCCGGCAAGCCTTCCGAACAAAAAGGATATCTTCATGGCCCTGAGTTACCGTCCGGCGCGTCCGCACGCCTCTCCCCGACTGTTTCCATCCCTGGTGCGAGCCGCGCTTTGCGCGGGGCTGGCATTGAGCCCCCTGGCCGCGCCGGCACAGGCACAGGCACAGGCACAGGCACAGGCACAGGAGCAGGCGCAGCGACGCTACGACATTTCCGCCGGCCCTCTCGGCTCTGTGCTGAACCAGTTCGCCCAGGCTTCGGGCGTGGAGCTTTCGGCCGCGTCATCGCTGACCGAAGGCAAGCACAGCGGGGGCCTGCAAGGACGATTCACCGTGCCGGACGGCTTCGCGCAGCTTCTTCAGGGACACAGCCTGCAAGTCATCCGGGGCGGCAACGGCGCGTACTCGCTCAGGGCCGCGCCGCCGTCCCTCAAGGTGTCCACCCTGGCCCCCGTCACGGTGACGGCACAGCTTGAAGACCCATACGGCCCCGTTCCCGGCCTGACCGCCGAACGCACGGCCACCGCCACCAAGACCAATACTTCCATACTCGAAGCCCCGCAAACCATCAATGTGGTCACCCGTGAGCAGATGGAGATGCTGGGCGCTCAAACCGTCAACGACGCGGTCAGCTACACTCCCGGCGTTATCTCGGCTTTCGGCGGCACCGACAGCCGCTACGACGTGGTCATGGCGCGCGGCGGCCTGTTCGTGCGCCAGTACCTGGACGGCATCGTGCTGCCGTTCAGCGCCTACAGCGTTTCGGTGCCGCAGTTCGATCCTTATATGCTCGAGCGGCTGGAAGTACTGCAAGGGCCCTCTTCGGGCCTGTTCGGCCAGACCACGCCCGGCGGCATCCTGAACATGGTCAGCCGCCGCCCGCAGGCAACCCCGCAACACGAACTGTGGCTGCAAGGCGGCCACCCGCGGGCGGGCAAGCTGGCATTCGACTCGACCGGCCCGCTGGACGCCGATGAAAAACTGCTTTATCGCATCACCGGCCTGGTGAAGAAAGCAGACGGCATGACGGATTACTCCGACGAAGAACGCAGCTTGATCGCGCCCAGCTTTACCTGGCGCCCCTCGGCCGACACCTCGTTCACCTTGCTGACCCACTACCAGCACGACAAGACCATTCCGCAATACCAGGGCCTGCCCGCGCGGGGCACGCTGCGCGACAACATCAACGGCGAACTGCCGCGCACACGCTTCGCGGGCGAACCCTCGCACGAAAGAATGGACCGCGAACAATACGCCCTGGGCTACGCCTTCGAACACCGATTCAACGACACGTGGGCGGTGCGCCAGAACATGCGCTACACCCATGTGGACATCGACGCGCGCGGCACGCCGGGCTATATGCTGGACGCCGACGAACGCACCTTGCACCGGGTCGCCACGCAAGGCTTGGGCAAGGGCAGCATCCTGGGCATCGACACCCAGGCCCAGGCCGATTTTTCCACCGGGGCGCTGCGGCACACCCTGCTGGCAGGCTTCGACTACGTCAAGCAAAAGGACGACTATCGCTTCGCTTCGGCCCCGACCCAAGCCATCGACCTGTACGACCCCGTCTACGGCATCGCCATCCCCGATCTGATTCCCCGCATGAGCACCATGCAGACCATGCGCCAGGCGGGCCTGTATGTACAGGACCAGATACGCGCGGGCGGCTGGGTGATCACCGCCGGCGGCCGCTATGATCGCGCCGACGCCGACACCGAGAACCGCGTGGCCGACAGCAGCGTTCCCCGCCGCGATGAAGCCTTCACCGGCCGGCTGGGTGTCAATTACGTATTCGACAACGGCCTGGCTCCCTACGCCAGCTATTCCACCTCTTTCGAGCCCTTGGCCGGCACGGATTTCGACGGCAAGCCCTACGAGCCCATGGAAGGCAAGCAGGCCGAAGTGGGCCTGAAGTACCAGCCCGGGAATTCGGACACCCTCATCACCCTTTCGGCCTTCCACCTTACGCAGACCAACATGCTTACCCCCGACACGCAGCCAGGCCGCGAGTTCTTCAGCATCCAGACCGGCGAGGTCGAATCCAAAGGCATCAACCTGGAAGCCCGCACCCGCTTCTGGAACAACACCGACGTCATCGGCGCCTACGCCTACACCCGCTCCAAGATCACCAAGGCCAACGCAGACGCCTCCGGCAACTCGCGAGAAGGCCTGCCCCTGCCACGCGTACCCCGCCACATGGCCTCGCTGTGGGTCAATCACGAGCTCGACCATGCAGGGTTGAACGGGCTGTCCGCCGGCGTGGGCGTGCGCTACATCGGCGCCAACTATGCCGACTCCGGCGCCACCCTGCGGCTGTCGGCCAACACCTTGTGGGACGCGGCCATCCACTACGACCTGGGCAAGGCCAACCCCACGCTGAACGGCTTCAAGCTTTCGCTTACCGCCAGCAACCTGGCCGACCGCAAGTATGTCAATTACTGCCTGAACGACCTGCAATGCTTCTACGGCCAGGGCCGGACGGTGCTGCTGAACCTGCGCAAGCAGTGGTAGGGCCCGTGCTCGGCACCCCCGTGGCCACTCGCAACGTGAAACACTCTACCGGCTGCTGCATCGAAGCCATCAATCGCTGGAAGGCCTGATCGCGCTGGCAGGCGCCACACCCAATTCACCCAGCGTTGCCGCCATGTCCTCGGCCGAAGTCTCGGGGTTGACGTGGGTGTCTATCTTCAGGATGGCGCCATCCTTGCCGATGTAGAAGGTATGCCGCTTGGCGTGGCCTTTTTCATGCAACACGCCGTAGGCCCGGGCCACCGATTTGTCTTCATCGCTTAGCAAGGGAAAGTCGGCCCCGGTTTCCTTCGCGAAACCCTTGTTGTCCAGCAGGGGATCAACACTGGCCATGAAATAGGCCGCGTCGTATTCACGGATGAGGTGGCCGTTTTCCGCCAGCGATTTACACTCCACGGTGCAGCCGTAGGTGTAGGCCTTGGGAAACCACGCCAGAACCACGGCCTGCTTGCCGCGATAATCGGACAAACTATAGGTGCCGCCATCAGACCCCGGCAAGGTGAAGTCTGGCGCGCGGTCGCCCACCTCTAGCGCGCTTGAAGCCGCCGCCGCCATGATCAGAAAAGCCCCCGCGAGCAAGGCCAGGCTGTGCTTGAGTTTTCGGGCCATCATCGTCTCTCCTTATCAATTTCAGCGAAATTTGCGCGCACCAAACGCTTACTGACCGGACAAGCTGTGCAGCTCTGCGTCAAGAAGCCCGGTCAACAGGCCGGCGCCATCGTCGTCCACCCGAAACTCGCCATAGCGAGCTTGCTCGAAATAAGCGCCTTGCCCTTCAGGAAAAAACCAGGCGTCGGTTACAACCCGCATCTGGCCGTTCCGCAGCCGGAACTTCAACAATACATCTTCTTGCGCAAGCCCGTTGTCTTGGAGCCCTGCCTGATCCTGCTTGGGCATGAGCGAGACCAGGCGATGCACGCCGTGCTGATCCGGGCGCAGCACAAGCCAACCGGCGCGCCGGCGCTCGATACTCTGTCTTAATGAATCTGGCGCCTGCCGCAATATCGTCTGTGCATCGTTGGCCACATCGAAACTCAAGCGCATGTAATCGCCCTGAATAAGCGAACGCGGGTCGACCGGCGCCAGTCCCAATATCACGCGCCTGCCGTCGCTAAGTATTTGCTCGCGCTGGTAAATGCCGGCATTTGCCGCAATCAATATGATCAGCAAGCCGGCGACCAGCCCGCTTCGCCGCAGCAATACCTGCTTGGGCGATGCGGCAGGTTTTACGCGGCGTTCTTCCTTTTGGGCGGCGGCCGAATCAGCGCTCAAGCTCGGTGAAACTTCAACAGCCTTGGTTTGACCGGGCTCGGCGGCGGCACGCACGACGCGAGTCAATGTCCAAACCGAGATCAATAGCCACGCCCCCGTTGTCGCCAGCACAAACGACTTCTGCAACAAACTGGTGTCAAGCTGGTAATAGAAGCGCGTCAAATATGCCAACAGCGCCACCACGCCGAAGCCCATCAAGCTTCGGTGCCCCATGGCAAAGCCCAGAATCAGCCACAGCAGCGCCAAAGACACGCCAGGCGCGCCCATCCATCCCACGGCGGCAACGGCAAGCGCCAAGGGAGCGCCAAGACGAATGGATATTGGCAAAGCCGGCCGTCTCCACAGCACCGCGGCCAGCGCAACAACAGGCAGCGCAGCGCATGCCAGCCAGATCACCATCACTGAAATGTCTCGGCCGTTCATGGCGGCAATGGGCACAAACTGCGATGCGGGAATGTTCCAGACAATGATCTGCGCTAGAAACACCAGGGCCCAACCCAAAGGCCGCCAACGTCGACCGGCCTGCTCACCCCGGCTAAACAGCAAGGCCAGCACGCCGGCCAGACTGAACCACCACATGCGCAAATATATGGGCAACGGGGCTTCGGACACTGCATGACCGGCATCGAATAGAGCGTCTTCCCACGCCCCGTACGGCCAGGTCATGATTGTGAACAAACCCAAGGTAAAGAAAGCCGCGACGAACCGAAAAGCAGCATTGGAGGCCAATGCATACACAACGACGCCCAGCAAGAGCAAGGCATAGACAGCCACGTTCGAACCTTCTTCGTGCAAAGCGAAAAACCCGCCCCCGCTCAAGAGCAGCCCCGCGGTCATCAAGGTAAGGCCCAGCTCACGCGGCAGTTCGGCCCCGCCCAGGCGATACGCAGCCAATCCTGCCAGGCAAAGCGCCAGGCCCGGCGCCCAAAGAAACTCAACTTCAAAATCCAGGGTAATGAGCAGAAACACGATCAGCAGCACAGCTGTAATGCCCATTGCCACCAAGCGAAAGGCGCTTACATACCAGGGGTCGGCTTTGAGCGCCCGAGCGCGCAGCAACTGGCCCAGCTTGCGCAAGCCCATCGCCATGGCAACAAGAAGCACCACAACGACCAACAGCAGCCCTGCTTCGGACCCCACCCAATAAAGCAGCGGCAACACCAGCAAGACGAAGGCGGCAAGAGCGGCCAGGCTGACGATGGCCAAGTCGGCGCGACGGCGGGTGTAGATCAGATACATCACAGCCAAGGCCGCCCACCCCACGATGGAATAACCAATGGGCCCCGCCTGCGAATCAATGCCGGAAAACGCCGCCAGCACCAGCCAGCCTGCAACGGCCGCCGACAGCACTCTTGGCCCTACGCGCCAGGCGTCGCCGAAATAGGCCTCGAAGTGTTCATACAAAGCCAGTAGCGCAGCATTCAACACGGCCACCAACAAGGCGCAGCCTGCCCAGCCGCCAAAGCTGGGCAAAATTCCACCTGCATGGGTATCCAGAAATAAGGCCAGACCGGTATTTAGCACCACTGCTAAAAGCAGAGCCAGGAACACCGTGCGCATTGCAAGCAACCATGGGACAAGCAAGACGGCCCAGGCCAGGAATAACGTCCATGCATCAGCCCCTGTCTGATAGATTTGGCCGATCAGGGCCAGCAACACCCCGCAGGCGACACCCGCCAACGCGGCCAAATGCGCCGCCATGGAAAAATTATGCTTGCCCGGGACGGCATCGACAGACAGCCGCGCATCATGGAAGCCGGCGCGCCATACCGCCCCCAATACCAGGGCGACGAGCAGCAACTGTGCGCCCGCCAGCTTTTGCAGCGCCGTGGCATGCGGCCAGTTGGCGGCGACCCAACAAACAGTCCCGCTGGCCAGCAGCAGGCAGGCCAGCGCAAGCCCGCCTCTAGCCACGAAGACCGGCCTACGTTCCAGCGGCGCCTTACCGCGCAATTGCTCCATTCTCATGCATTGTCTTCTTTATTGGTTGGATGCCCATTATCAACACCCTAAAGTTCGCCCGCAAGCTGCCGTAGCCACATCAACCGAGGGTGTATCAATATATGCACCCAAAACGACAACAACGAAAACCCACATCACCCTACCTTATCGCCAACCATGCGCAAGAATCTGCCTGTCACCAATGTTGAAACGAAGGTACGAGAGAATCAATACCTGATCTCCAAAACCGATATGAAGGGACGGCTCATCTACGCCAACCCGGCCTTCATCGAGGTCAGCGGGTTCTCGCGCGACGAGCTCATGGGCAAGGCGCACAACATCATTCGCCACCCCGACATGCCGCCTGCGGCCTTCGCCGATTTATGGAAGACGCTCAAGGCCGGCAAGCCCTGGCTGGGCCTGGTCAAGAATCGCCGCAAAGACGGCGGTTTCTATTGGGTGCTGGCCAACGCCTATCCCGTCATGGAAAACGGCGAGGTTACCTGCTACGCGTCGGTACGCGTCAAGCCCACCGAAGAGCAGGTGCGCCAGGCCGAGCAGTTTTACGCCGATATCAACGCCGGGCGGGCCAAAGGCTACGGCGTCGTGCAAGGACAACGCGTCCGCCGTGGCTGGCGCCGTCTGGCCGACCTGGCTGCACTGCCCTTCAGCCGCGGGCTGCGCATCAGCGTCATGCGCATGTCGCTGGCAGCGTTCCTGGCCATCGGGGCAAGCGCTTATTTCGCGGCCACCGGCGGCGTGCCGCAAGAATGGCAATGGGTGGCCTGGCCCTTGATAGGCCTGCTTACCGCCGGAATGTTCGCGCAAGGCTATTCGCTGTCGCGTCGTGTGCTGCAGTCCATCGACAAAATGGCCGAAACCGCACGGCAAGTATCCGCCGGCAACCTTACAACAGAGCTGGGGCAAGGCAATCAAAACGACGAACTGGGCCGTGTCACCTTCTATCTGGACATCATGCGCAAGAGCCTGATCAGCATCAGCGACGACGTTCAGATCGGCGTTACGGCAACCGGGCACAGCGCCCAAGTGCTGTTCGCCAACAATACTCATCTGTCGGCACGCACCGAAGATCAGGCCTCTTCACTGCAAGAGACGGCAGCCGCCATGGAAGAGCTCACCGCCACGGTCAAACAAAACTCCGACAACGCCCATGTGGCCGCAGGGTTGGCCGACGAAAGCATGCGCATCGCGCGCCAGGGCGGAAAAGTCGTCGCCAAAGTGGTGGAAACCATGGACGGCATCCGCGACAGTTCGCGCAAAATCTCAGACATCGTCACCCTTATTGAAGGTATCGCTTTCCAGACCAACATCTTGGCACTGAATGCGGCGGTCGAATCCGTCCGTGCGGGCGAAGCCGGTAAAAGCTTCGCCGTGGTGGCCGGTGAAGTGCGCAACCTGGCCCTCAAAAGCTCTCAAGCAGCCAAAGAGGTCAAGGGCCTGATCGACGAATCCACCGGGCGAGTCACCATCGGCTCCGAGCAAGCCGCAAGGGCGGGCGCAACCATGCAGGAAATCGTCGACTCGGTGCAAAGGGTTACCGACATAATGGGCGAAATCTTCACCGCCTCGGTAGAACAGTCCAGCGGCCTAGAGCAAATCAACCAAGCCATCGGCCAGATGGACGGTGTCACGCAACAAAACGCCGAGCTCGTTCACGATCTGGGCCAAACCGTGCGCACGCTATCGCTCGAAGCCGAGAATCTGGGCGACGCGATCGGGGTTCTTAACACTGGCCTTAACAAGGAAGGCCGCCCCGCTTCCCTCGATGGCCGCCATGGCCGCTCCTCGCGGCCCGAGCCCAGGCGGTCGGCCCCGGCCGCCAATGAGCCCTCGGCAACAGGATCGCTCGGTCACGCTCCCCGCCGCGCGATCGGGTCCTCATAACACGCCAATGGACCCGCCTTACACAGGTGAGGCCCAACAGCTACAATACCTGGGCCGGCTTTTGCCGGCCTTCTGCATTTACCCCCTTTCGTTTTACCTGCCGGAGCCCACGGTGAGCGTTTCCATTTTCGACAGTTTCCTGACCACATCCGAAATCATCGCAGTCTTCGACGACAACGCGGTTCTGCAGGAAATGTTGCGCTTCGAAGTCGCCCTGGCCAAGGCTCAAGCCGAAGAAGGCATCATCCCCGACGAAGCAGCTCGCGTCATTGCCCGGCATGGCGACATTGCTGATTACGACGTGCAAGCCATCATCATCGCCAGCCGGCGCGCCGGCAGCATGGCGATCCCGCTGGTCAAGGCGTTGACCCAGGCCGTGCAGAATGACGAGCCCAGCGCTGCCACCCATGTTCATTGGGGCAGCACAAGCCAGGACGTCATCGACACCGGCATGGTGCTGGCCACGCGCAAAGCCCTGAAGCTGATCGATGAATCGCTGCTGGCGCTGTGCTCCCGGCTGCTCGATCTTGCCGGCCAGCACCTGCATACGCCCGTGCTGGCCCGCACCCTCATGCAACCGGCTCAAGTGACAAGCCTGGGCTTCAAGTTCACCGGTTGGGCCGCCCCCTTGGTCCGCGCTCGCCGTCAATTGAAGGCCGCTGCCGAACAGGCCCTGCAATTGCAACTGGGCGGCGCGGTGGGCACCCTTGCGGTAATGGGGGAAAAAGGCCCGGCCGTCGCGCGCCGGGTGTCCGACGAACTTGGCTTGAGGGTTCCCGAAGCCGCCTGGCACACCCAACGCGACGAGTGGCTGCGCCTGGGCATGGAAGTCGCAGTGCTGGCCGGCAGCATCAGCAAACTGGCCACCGACTTCAGCCTGATGGCACAAGGCGAAATCGCCGAACTGGCCGAGCCCGCCGGCGCCGGACGCGGCGGCTCCACCGCCATGCCGCACAAGCGCAACCCGGTATCTTGCATGACAGCCCTTGCTGCTGCGGGTCGCGTACCCCAACGCGCCGCCGCCCTGCTGGGCGCCATGGGGCAGGAACACGAGCGGGGCCTTGGAAACTGGCAAGCCGAGCTGGCCGAATGGCCCGGCCTGTTCATCAGCGCTCACGGCGCTCTGGCAGCCATGCGCGAAGCCATCGCAGGAGTGCATATCGATAGCGCGCGGATGCAGCGCAATATCGATGCCCTGCACGGCTTGGTCTATGCCGAAGCGGTCTCCATCTACCTGGCTGGCGCCATCGGCAAGCCCGAAGCGCATAAGCTGATGGAGAGCCTTACACAACAGACACTAGCCGAAGGGCGACAACTGGGCGAAGTCGTCACCGAGGCCGTACGCGCCAGCCCGCAATTAAGCGCGCAGCTTGACTTGAACGCACTGCAAGCCCTGTTCGACCCGCGCGTGGCCAACGCCAGCGCCGCCGAACTGGCTCGCGCGCAAGCCGCAAAGCTGCGCCAAGTGCTCAATGAGGCCAGCGCTAAAACCCAAGCGCAATAAGCTGGGCCGCGCCAATACCAACTTTCAATTCTATTTTTTATCGAGCCAATCGCATGAGTATTGACCCCATCGACCACGACCTTGAGCGCGGATTGAAAAATCGGCGCGAGATCCTTGGCGACGCCTGGGTAGATCGTTCGCTGTCCAACGCCAACAATTTCAACGCCGAGTTCCAGCACCTGATCACCCGTTTCGCCTGGAACGAAATCTGGGGCCGTCCCGGCCTCGAGAAGAAAACCCGCCGGGCCATGGTGCTGGCCATTACCATGGCACTGGGCCGCTGGGAAGAATTCGAGCTTCATGTGCGCGCGGCGCTGCAAGGCGGCGCGCCCGACACTCGCCTGACGCCAGACGAATTGAAAGAAGTGCTGATCCAGACGGCGATCTACGCCGGCGTACCCGCCGCCAACACCGGCTTTACCCACGCCATGGCCATTTTGCGCGAGATCGGCCCCGAAATCGGATACACACTGGAACCGGCCGAGATGACGGCTGCCGCCCATCCGGGCATTGGCCGGGAATCGGCCACCCTCAGCAAGCCGGCGCTGCACTATACGGTACGCAAGGCCCGCAACGGCGCGCCTCGCCACACCATCGTCCTGAGCCACGCGCTGGGTTGCGATCTAAGCATGTGGGACGCTCTGGCCAATGAACTTGCCGCGGACAACGACGTGATCGCCTACGACCATCGCGGCCACGGCAGCTCGGATGCGCCCGCTTCGCTCTACACAATGGAAGAGCTGGCCGACGATGCCGCACGGCTGGTTCGCGAATTGGGCTGCGGCCCGGTAGTGTGGATCGGTCTTTCGATGGGCGGCATGGTAGGCCAGGAACTGGCCATCCGCCACCCCGAACTGGTTGCGGGCCTCGTCGTTGCCAATTCCACCTCGGGCTACCCCGAAGACGTTCGTGCGGCCTGGCAACAGCGCATCGAGACGGTACGCGGCAGTGGCATCGAAGCCATCGCCGATGCGGTCATGGAGCGTTACTTCCATGCCGATTTCCGCGAAAAGAAATCAGCCGCCGTCGCCGCCTTCCGCAAGCGCCTGATCACCACAGACGCGGAAGGTTATGCAGGCTGCTGCAATGCCGTTGGCACAGTGGATACAACCGGCCGTTTGCCGCAGGTTAAGACCCCCACTCTAGTCATTGCCGGGGCCCTTGACCAGGGCGCGCCGGTGTCTATGTCCGAGACCATGGCAAAGGGTATTCCTGGCGCCGAGCTGGTGGTATTGGAAGATGCTTCCCACCTGGCGGTGGCCGAACAGCCCAAGGCTTTTGAGCAGGCTGTGTCGAAGTTTCTGGCACAGTTGCCTAAGTAAGCGATCCATTACTTTGCCTCTGCGCTCTTGAGCCGGTCGGTGCGGGGCGCAGGATATTTGGGCCGCATCACGCGGCCCGGCTTTGCCGGGCTTCCCGAATTTTCCACATTCAGCCAGGCGGCGGCAGAACTCGATCTCAGCGCTGCGCGCTTCGGGACTCGAACAGGCTGTCGCCGACTTCCCCCGGCAGAATGTAACAAATCCGGCGCGCGCTGGACGGCCCAAATATCCTGCGCCCCGCACCCGACCTCTTAATTGAGTGGAACTGAGAGATTCAGGCGCTACCACTCTGAGACGCTAGCGAAAAAAGCCCCGGCATATGCCGGGGCTTTTCAGTGAGACGATCAGCTAAAAGCCAGCCGATTACTTGTCGGCCTTGCCCGGATCCTTGACATTCTCGATCACGTCGAATTCGACGTTTTCAAGGCGACCGTTGCGGCGCTCGACCTTGCGGATGTAGATGTTCTGGACAATGTCGCGCGTTTCGGGATCGATGGAGATCGGGCCGCGCGGGCTTTCCCAGGCCATGCCTTTGGCTGCTTCGATGAAGGCATCGCCCGAAGAATCGCCGTTGGTCTTTTCAAGCACCTTGTAGATAAGCTGCATGCCGTCGTAGCCGCCCATGGACATGAAGTTCGGGCGCACGCCGGGGTAGGCCTTGGCGTAGTCTTCGGTGTACGTCTTGTTGAGCTCGGAATCGTGGGCGTCGGAGTAGTGGAAGGAAGTGATCAGGCCCAGGGCAGGGTCTCCCATGGCGTCGAGCACGTCTTCGTCGGTAAGGTCGCCCGTGGCGATCAGTTTGATGCCCTCTGCGGCCAGGCCGCGCTCGGCATAGCTTTTAAGGAAGGACACGCCTTGCTCGCCCGAAGGCACGAACATGAAGATGGCATCGGGCTTGGCATCTTTGATGCGCTGCAGGAAAGGAGAGAAGTCGGGGTTCTGAACCGGAGTGCGAACCTGGCCGATGATCTCGCCGCCGCCTTCAGTGAAGGTTTTGACGAACTGCTTCTCGGCATCGTGGCCTGGGCCGTAGTCGGCAGCCAGAGTGTGGACGCGCTTGATTCCGTTGGCAAGCGCCCAAGTGGCCATGGGGGCCGAATTCTGGGGCAGTGTCATCGACGTGCGCACAAGGTAGGGCGACTTTTCAGTAACTGCCGATGTGGCGGCGTTCATGACGACCATGGGCATCTTGGCAGAGGCCGACAAAGGAGCAACGGCGAAGGCCGAAGGCGTAAGGCCGAAGCCGGCCAGAACATCGACGTTCTCGCGGTTGACCAACTCTTGGGCGGCGCGACGGCTGATTTCGGGAGCCACGCCGGTGTCGTCCCTGACTAAGATCTGCACCTTGCGTCCGGCAACCGTGTCGCCATGCTGCTGCATGTACAATTTTGCGCCGTTAAGAATTTGTAGACCGTATGACGAATGCGGGCCCGACATCGGCAGCACGAAGCCGATCTTCAAATCGTCGGCTGCATGAGCCGAGGCGACGACGCCCAGCGACATGGCTGCGGTTAATAGGGCTTTAGTGATACGCATTGAGACTCCTCAGTTAATTATCGAGATATTGCCGAAAGATCGATACCTTGCTAGGCTAAAAAGAGGGTTACTTTTTGTCAATGCCTAATAGGCAAGTCTAGGGTTTACGCCAATAAGAAACGCCGGAATCGCCAATAAAAACGGGCTTCGACGCCGAAACGTCGAAGCCCGTGCAACTACGGCAGAAGTCGCTTAGTTTTTAGCTTTGACCGGGTCCTTGAACTCGGCGATGCGATCAAACTCGACGTTCTGCAGCTTGCCGTCTACTTCCTTCACTTCGCGAATGTAGATGTCTTGCACAATGTCGCGCGTTTCGGGATCGATGGTCACCTGACCGCGCGGGCTTTCCCACGACAGGCCTTTTGCCGTCTCAATGAAGGCGTCACCGCTGGCGTCGCCGCCGTTCTTCTTCAGTACCTCGTCGATCAGCTTCATGCCGTCGTAACCCGCCACCGACATGAAGTTGGGGCGTTTGCCAGGATAAGCCTTGTAGTACGACTGGACATATTGCTTGTTCAGGTCGGAATCATGCGCCTCGGAATAATGAAACGACGTCATGACGCCGGCCGCGGCACCCATTGCATCGAGCACGTCCTCATCGGTGAGGTCGCCGGTGGAAATGAGCTTGATGCCTTCGTCGGCCAAGCCGCGCTCTTGATATCCCTTGAGGAAGGACACGCCCTGCTCACCCGCGGGAACAAACAAGAAGACCGCGTCCGGCTTGCTGTCTTTGATGCGTTGCAAGAAGGGAGCAAAATCCGGGTTGCCAACGGGGGTGCGCACTTGGCCGATGATCTCGCCGCCCGCCTCGGTAAAGGTCTCGACAAATTGCTTTTCGG
Organism: Pusillimonas sp.; assembly: GCF_044464525.1. Taxonomy (NCBI): domain Bacteria; kingdom Pseudomonadati; phylum Pseudomonadota; class Betaproteobacteria; order Burkholderiales; family Alcaligenaceae; genus Pusillimonas; species Pusillimonas sp. Next base: position 94,112 of record NZ_JBIQLE010000007.1, on the reverse strand, counting down.
CGTCGTGGCCAGGGCCGTAGTCGGCCACCAGGGTGTAGACCTTCTTGATGTCATTGTCGATAGCCCAAGTGGCGATCGGCGCCGTTATTTGCGGCAGCGCCATCGAGGTACGCACAATGTACGGCGACTTCTCGGTTACCGAGGACGTGGCGGCGTTCATAATTACCATGGGTACTTTGGCTTGAGTGGCCAAGGGCCCCACCGAGAACGCCGAGGGCGTCAGGCCGAAACCCGCCAATATATCCACCTTGTCGCGATTGACCAATTCTTGGGCGGCGCGACGGCTGATGGCAGGCGCCACGCCGGTGTCGTCTTTGACGATGAGCTCGACATTGCGATCGCCCAGTTTCTGCTCGTTCTGCTCAAGATACAGGCGAGCGCCATTGAGAATCTGCTCGCCATACGGAGCAAAGGGACCAGACATCGGCAAGACCATGCCGATCTTCAAATCGGCAGCGTGAGCGGCGCCGGTCATGCCGAACGCCAAGGCGACGGCTAATAAAGTTTTGCGCATTCAAATCTCCTGCGAAATACACATCTGGCGGCTGACAGCCGCTCAGGTTAGATCAAAAATTCGTCAAACGAACATTTATTCATGGATAGAACAATATTATAGAGGTTAGAAGTCTCAAAGAGGTTTGTCAAACCGATGAGTGAACGGTTGAGATGCCGGACCTGCGAAGGTGCCGTGCGCATTGCGCAAGATCTGACCCAAACTGGCTTCTGTGCTCCACGCCAGCCTATTTAGCACCTCCCGGCGGAATGATCGTGCCCGCTCTATGGCTGGCGCGCACTCGAGAATCAACCAGGAATTTTCCAGTCGCGCCTTGCCGCGCGGCGCTGCTCGGCGGTTTCGCGCAGCATCTTCATCAAAGATGTTGCGCATTGCCCCAACTGGGCATCGCTGCGTCGCAGCAAACCTACGGGCTCTTCGGTGCCTTCGGTAATCACGGACAAACGCACCAAGCTACCGTTGAGCACATCCTCGCGCACCGCGCCCATTGGCGTGAACCAGACAGAGTCAGTGCCCATGGCCACCAGGCGAGCCACGGACACCGACAAGGTCTCGAGACAGTTGGACGGCAAGCCAAGGCCGCGAGAACGCAGGAAACTTTCGGTGTTGTGGCGCGGCACCGTGCCCCGCGTCGACACGATTAACGGGTATTCGACAATGCGATGCAGGGCAGGATCGGGCTCGGCCAGCAAAGGATGTTCGGCCCGCGCAACCGCGACCAACGGCTCGACATACAACAGTTCGAATGAAAGCCCGGCCACGGCGGCGGGGTCGGCCATGCGGCCTAGCACGAAATCGACTTCGCCCGAACGCAGCTTGTCGAGCAAGGGCGCATTCGCCCCAATCTGCACGTCAACCCGGACCTGCGGCCAGACGCGACGAAAAAGAACCAGTGCCTCGGGCAGCAAATCGGGGGCGACAGTAGGCAGCGCGCCCACCATCACAGTTTCATGAGCGCCCTGCCCGTCATCCTGCACCGCGCGCCGCGCGCCTTCGAGCGCCTCAAGTACGGACAAGGCGTGATCCAGAAACGATTGTCCGTCGCGTGTAAGTCGCGCGCCGAAACGGCCTCGGTCCATCAGGCGTGCTCCAACCAACTCTTCGAGCTCGGCAAGTGTCTTGGATACGGCGGGTTGACTAAGATGCAGACGCTCGGCGGCTTTGCGCAAATGCTGCTCTTGCGCCACCGCGACAAAGCATTGCAAATGCCGCAAGCGAATGCGGCTGTTGAACTGTTGTTGGTCGATCGAGGCCACGAGCACTCTCTTGTTTGCCAGGCGCCATTGAGCTTGCGCCAGCAAGCTGGAAAACCGCCGCTAAGGTGCGCACAGCTGAGCTTTATGCGTGCAATGTCATGCCATATCAATAACTACAGCTTATCAAATATTGCCGTTTAATTCAATTTACATGATTATTTCCAACGTTTACCATGTTGGTCACTGAGTCGTTGCACGACGCAGCCAGTCTAAAGGAGAATTTATGACCACCCCCATCGAACAGTTCGGCGAGTTTCTGCAACGCGACCGAAGCTGGCACCCGCCCGCCTATACGCCTGGCTATAAAACCAGTGTGCTGCGTTCACCCCAGAAGTCGCTCATCTCGATCGAGAACTCGCTGTCCGAAATCACCGGTCCGCGCTTCTCTCCCGACGAGCTTGGGGCCCTGGACAATGACCTCATCATGAACTACGCCAAAGATGGCCTGCCCATCGGCGAGCGTATCCTGGTGCATGGCTATGTGCTCGACGAAAACGGCCGTCCGGTTCCCAATGCGCTGGTCGAAGTCTGGCAGGCCAACGCCTCGGGACGCTACCGTCACAAGAACGATACCTACATCGCTCCCATCGATCCCAATTTCGGCGGCTGTGGACGCGTGCTTACCGACGAAAACGGTTATTACTTCTATCGCACCATCAAGCCCGGTCCCTATCCCTGGCGCAACCAGATCAACGACTGGCGCCCCGCCCACATCCACTACTCGGTGCAGGCCTCGGGCTTTGCCCAGCGCCTGATCACACAGATGTATTTCGAAGGCGATCCACTTATCCCCAGTTGCCCCATCGTCCGCTCCATCCCGGATGAAGAGGCGGTGCGCGGCCTTATCGCGCAACTGGATCGCGGCGCATTCGTTGCGCTGGACAGCATGGCATACCGCTTCGACATCGTCGTGCGCGGCAGCCGGGCAACTCTGTTCGAAAATACCATCCAAGGAGCGAAATAATGTTCAGGGAATTAAACAAGCCCACCTACCTGAAGGAAACCGCTTCTCAAACAGCGGGTCCGTACGTACACATCGGCCTGGCGCCCAAGCAGGCCGGCTTCGACATCTTCGAGAACAACTTCGATAATGTGCTGGTTACGCCTGAAACCAAGGGCGAACGCATCCGCGTTGAAGGCCGGGTGTTTGACGGCAGCGGCGCACTCATTCGCGACGTCTTGATTGAAATCTGGCAGGCCAACGCAGCGGGCCGCTACAACCACCCCGCCGACAAGCAAGAAGACAAGGCCATCGACCCCAGCTTTCGCGGATGGGGACGCGGCGCATCCGACTTCGACACCGGCCTCTACAGCTTCGACACCGTCAAGCCCGGCCCTGTGGTGGGCCGGCACGGCAAGGTCATGGCCCCGCACATCAACGCGTGGATCGTGGCCCGCGGCATCAACATCGGGCTGCATACGCGCATCTACTTCTCCGACGAAGAAGAAGCCAACTCCAAAGATCCCATCCTGAATGGTATCGAATGGGTCGAGCGCCGCAAGACGCTTATCGCCCAGCGCACCGAGAAAGACGGCAAGGTCGTCTACCAGTTCGACGTCCACATTCAGGGCCCGGACGAAACCGTGTTCTTCGACGTCTGATCCGCTGAAGACGCCGGGCGGCCACGCGTCGCCCACCCCTGCGCCCGCCGCGTCCACACGACGTCGCGGGCGTTTCTGTTTGTACTGGGAATGGTCCGCTGCACACGTCCAGGAGTCAGGCGCGCCGGCTATTCCCTTGCTTTGGGTGCAGTCTTAGCCTTGGGTATCCGCAGTCTTATATGACCGCCGCCAGACCCTATCAGCCATCGCCTCTTGCAATCCCTTAATATGCATTTGACACCATATGACCTTCAAGTCATAATTGCGCCCTGCCTATTTGGAACGATACTTTTTACATGTCAAAAAAGCACCAAAGCGCCAAGTCCGTCAAAGCCGTCAACGGCAGCGGCATGGCGCTGGCCGACACGGGCTCGCTGACCACGCTTAAAGACCTGCGCAAGCGCGCCGGCCAAACCCAGGAAGAACTCGCGGCGGCACTCGGCGTGGGGCAAGACACTATTTCGCGGCTCGAAAAGCGCAGCGACATGTTGTTGTCCACCCTGCGCCACTATGTTGAATGCATAGGCGGCCAGCTGACGCTGGTGGCCACTTTTCCAGAACAACCCGCCATGATCATCGACTACAGCGACGACAAGCACAACGAACCCAAGAAACGCGGCCGCAAACCGGCCGGGCTCGATTCACCCTGACGCTTCAACAACAATAAATGATCCCAACGCCTTTTTATCTAGCTGACGAATCTGCCCTGCTGCGCAACATGCAAGTCATGGATCGCATCCGGGAACGCTCCGGCGCCAAGCTTCTGCTTGCGCTTAAATGCTTCGCCACATGGTCCGTATTTGAGCTGATGCGCCCCCACATGGATGGCACCACTTCCTCTTCTTTATACGAGGTAAAGCTGGGCCATCAAAAATTCGGCAAAGAAACTCACGCCTACAGCGTAGCCTTCGCCGAACACGAGATCGACGAAGTTGTCGCCCACAGCGACAAGATCATCTTCAACTCGCTTAATCAATTCCTGCAATTCGAAAGCCGGGCCAACGGCAAACCCACGGGCTTGCGGCTCAATCCGGGCATCAGCCGCGCCGGATTCGACCTGGCCGACCCCGCCCGGCCCTTCAGTCGATTGGGTGAATCCGATCTTGAAACCATCCTGTCGGTCATTGACCGCCTCGACGGCGTGATGATCCACAACAATTGCGAGAACGACAGCTTCGAAAGCTTCGACGCCCTGCTTACTCAAGTAGAGCAGCGCTATGGCGATATCCTGCGCCGTCTCAATTGGGTCAGCCTGGGCGGGGGCATCAGCTTCACCGCGCCGGGCTATCCGGTGGATGCCTTCTGCGACCGCTTGCGCGCTTTCGCGCAGGCCTATGGCGTGCAGGTATACCTCGAGCCGGGCGAAGCCGCCGTACGCCATACCACTACACTAGAGGTAAGCGTGCTCGACGTGGGCTTTCGGGGCAAGAACCTGGCGGTGGTCGACAGCTCGACTGAAGCCCATATGCTCGATCTGCTCATCTACCGCGAAACCGCCCCATTGGGCAATGGCAGCGGCGAGCACGCCTATGAAATTTGCGGCAAAACCTGCCTCGCCGGAGACATTTTCGGCGAAGGACGGTTCGACCAGCCCCTAAAGGTGGGCGACCGGATCTCTATCGGAGATGCCGGAGGCTACACCATGGTCAAGAAGAATTGGTTCAACGGCATACATATGCCCGCCATTGCCATCAAGCAATCTGATGGCGAAACACGCTTGATACGCGAATTTTCGTACGACGACTACGTCGACAGCTTGTCCTGAGGACACCCTCCAACCTGTTTGAGTCTGAAAGAGAACACATCCATGAAACGCAATGTCTTGATCATCGGTGCCGGCGGGGTCGCCCATGTCGTTGCCCACAAGTGCGCCCAGAACAATAGCCAACTGGGCGACATTCACATCGCCTCACGCACGCTTTCCAAGTGCGAGGCCATCATCGATTCCATCCACGAAAAAGGAACTCTGCAGCAGCCCGGCCTATTGCAGGCCCACCAGCTCGACGCCATGGATGTGGAGGCATGCAAATTCCTGATCCGGGCCACGCGCAGCCAGATCGTCATCAATGTCGGCTCGCCTTTCTTGAACATGTCGGTGCTTCAAGCCTGCATCGAGACCGGCGCGGCTTATATGGACACCGCCATCCACGAAGATCCTGCCAAGGTGTGCGAGACGCCCCCATGGTATGGAAATTACGAATGGAAGCGCCGCCAGGCCTGCAAAGATGCACGCGTCACCGCGGTGCTGGGCGTGGGCTTCGACCCGGGCGTGGTCAACGCCTACGCGCGCTACGCCATTGACACCTATTTTGACAGTGTCGAATCCATCGACATCATCGACGTGAACGCAGGCAGCCACGGCCGCTACTTTGCCACGAACTTCGACCCCGAGATCAACTTTCGCGAATTCACCTCCACCGTCTGGTCCTGGGAGGACAACGCGTGGAAAGCCAACGAGATGTTCGAGCACCGCAAAGAGTGGGATCTGCCCGTGACGGGAAAAAGCGCCACCTACCTTACCGGCCACGACGAAATCCACTCTTTATCGCAAAACCTGAACGTTCCCAACATTCGTTTTTGGATGGGCTTTGGCGACCACTACATCAATGTATTCACCGTATTGAAAAACCTGGGCCTGCTTTCCGAGCAACCGGTGCGCACCGCTCGAGGCCAAGAGATCGTGCCTCTCGAAGTCGTCAAGGCTGTCCTGCCCGACCCTGCTTCGCTGGCGCCCGACTACACAGGAAAAACCTGCATCGGCGATCTGCTCAAGGGCGAGAAAGACGGCCGGCCGCAAGAGGTCTTGATTTATAACGTGTGCGACCACGAAGAAGCCTACAAGGAAGTGGGCAGCCAAGCCATTTCGTATACCGCCGGCGTACCGGCGGTAGCCGCGGCCCTGCTCATCGCCAACGGCACCTGGGATGTGGGCGGCATGGTCAACGTCGAAGAGCTCGACCCCGCACCCTTCATTGCCTTGATGAACCGTATGGGCCTGGTCACTCGCGCCCGTCACGATGACCAAGACTATATTGTCGACCCGCAACAGGAAGTCATCGAAAACTCATCAATCGGCAAGGTCGTCAACTCTCGATAAGCAATAGAAGATAACAATTGTTGCCGACGTTGAACATGCGGCGGAACTAGCCCAAAATGCCTTTATACGGGGGTGCGCCATGCGCCCCCGTGGAATGTCCAAAACTAAAAAGGAAAAACGCATGCTCAATAAGAAATCATTGATAAGCCTGGCTACCATGGCAGTTCTTGCCTTATCCCTCGCCGGATGTGAACGAGAGGGTCCGGCCGAAAAAGCCGGCAAAGAGATCGACAAGGCTGTGAGCCAAGCGGGACAAGAAATGGAAAAAGTTGGGGACAGCATCCAGGACGCGGCTCGCACCGCACAAAAATAAGCGGCCATACGGGCGAAGTCTGGGCACTTAGTCACCCCAAGCCGCCATAGCCGGGTACACTTCTTGCAATGCCTCACCTATTGCCTGCGCGTTGACACGCAGCATTCGGCGCACGCATGCAACTTCTACCCTGTTCCATTTCCCAGTACTGGAGAGTAAGGCATGACTAAAAAAACAAATCTCATTCCACGCACATTGGTCGCTGTCGCTATCGCGTCAGCCGGCCTGGCGCTGGCGGCTTGCACCACGACGGTGCCGCAGTCCCAGCAAACCAGTGCCGAGAAGCGAGCCGACACTGATCAGCGAGCCGATGCGGCCCTGAAACGGCTTTACGAAGTGGCTCCCAATTCACGCGAATTGGTTTCCCAATCAAAAGGTGTGCTGATCTTTCCTCGCGTCCTGGGCGGCAGCTTCATCGTGGGCGCCGAGCATGGCGAAGGTGTGCTGAAGGTCGGCGGCCAAAACCGAGGCTACTTCACCACCACCAGCGGCTCGATCGGCCTGCAGGCCGGAGCACAGTCCAAAGCCATTATTTTCGTCTTCAAGACTCAAGATGCTCTGGACAAATTCCTGGCGAGCAACGGCTGGACTGCGGGGGTTGACGCCACAGTTGCCGTCGCCAATGTCAGTGCCACGGGGGCGGTCGATCTGAACACCCTGAATGAGCCTGTGGTGGGTTTTGTGATGACCAATGCCGGCTTGGCGGCGGGCGTGTCGCTGGAAGGAACCAAGGTTGAGCCTCTTGATGAGCGGGGGTCTGCGCCTATCCAGGACGGCTCTGCCAACTAAAGGCTGGAAAAGCCAAGGCGCTTCGTATGCGAAGGCGCGTTTCTTTGACTCCTTCCCGCTGTAAACTGCACCCCAAAGGTTGGATTTATGTCCAACTTTTGGGGTGCTTTTATTTGGGTTCTTGAGCGCGGTTTTATTTGGGTTCTTGAGCGCGGTTTTATTTGGGTTCTTGAGCGCCGCTCGAGGCGGGCTTTTCTGGGCCGGGCGGTCGGGCGGTTTGCGGCAGCGCCCTCCAACGCCCGGCCCAGAAAAGCCCGCCTCGAGCGGCTTGCGCAGGAGTGTGGCATAGACGGCACCACTTGAGCGGCAGTACTTAAGCGGCAGTACTTGATCGGCGGCACTCAAACGTGCCGTGGGCTGGTGGCCATATTGATCTTGGCTGCTGCGGCAAGCAGGCGTGGCAAGCATACTTTAAGCAGATGCTCTGGCGTGATGGCGCGGGCGTGGCCGCTTACGTTCAATGCCGCCACCACGCGGCCGTCTTGGGCTCGAATGGGCGCCGCGACTGACACCAGGCCTGGCTCGAGCTCTTCGTAAACCAGGCTCCATCCCTGGACCCGCACCTGCCTGATCTCTTCGATCAATGCCCCCCGATCAACGATGGTGGTGGAAGTATGGGGCTCGAGCTTCATAGTGGCGATTCGCTCCTCGAGCTCGTCGTCGGCCAGGCCTGCCAGCAGCACCCTTCCCATCGAGGTGCAATCGGCCGGCAGTCGGCTGCCGACACCCAGGTTGATCGACATGATGCGATGCGCCGGCACGCGCAAGACGTAGACGATTTCGCTGCCATCCAGCACTGCGATGGAACAGGACTGACGCAATTCTTCAACCAGCGCCTCCATGATGGGCTGGGCCTGCGACCACACCGGTAGCGAGCTTAGATAAGCAAAGCCCAGTTCCAGCACTTTGGGAGTAAGGCGAAACAGCCTGCCTTCCATTGATACATAGCCGAGGCTTAACAAGGTCAGCAGAATGCGGCGCGCCCCGGCGCGGGTCAGGCCAGTGCGCTCAGCCACCTCCGAAAGGGTTTGGGCCGGCGCCTCGGCTCCGAAACTGCGCAAGACCGCCAGCCCTCGTGCGAAAGAGCGCACGTAGCTATCGCCCGGCTTTGGGGCCTCGTCCGCCGTGCCGCCGGCAAGGGAATCATTCGAAATTGGGTCGGGGGAATTCATGAAAAAACCTCAGGAAAAGCCACTGGCGAAGCTGACCCGCTATCATTGACAAGCGGGCCCCGCCTGATTATCCTTAATAGAAATAGTTCTACATCCGAATAAAAATTCATTATAAGAACGAAACCACCTATTTTCAACAAAATGTTCGTACTGGAAACATGATTAATAAAATCTCTCCTTCAATCGAGCAGGCCCTGGCCGGAATCAACGACGGTGCAACCGTCATGATCGGCGGCTTCGGCGGTGCGGGCCAACCGGCCGAACTTATCGACGGCCTTATCGCCCAGGGCGCCAAAGATCTCGTCATCGTCAACAACAACGCCGGCAACGCCGAGATCGGCTTGGCCGCTTTGCTGAAAGCGGGCCGCGTGCGCAAGATCATTTGTTCTTTCCCGCGCCAGGCCGATTCCTACGTATTCGACGAACTCTACCGCTCGGGCAAGCTCGAGCTCGAGCTGGTTCCGCAAGGCAACCTGGCCGAGCGCATTCGCGCCGCTGGCGCCGGCATCGGTGCTTTCTTCACGCCCACGGGCTACGGCACCGAACTGGCCAAGGGGAAGGAAGTTCGCGAAATCAATGGTCGCCACTATGTGCTAGAGCACCCGATCTTCGCCGACTTTGCGCTTATCAAGGCCGAAACCGGCGATCGCTGGGGCAATCTGCTGTATCGGAAAACGGCCCGCAACTTTGGTCCCATCATGGCTACCGCCGCCAAGTGCACCATCGCATCGGTGCACGAGATCGTCGAACTCGGCCAGATCGACCCCGAAACCGTGGTCACGCCCGGCCTGTTCGTCAAACACATTGTGAAAGTGCCGCGTACCGCCACCGGTCCCGCGGGCTTCAAACAAGATTAAGGACAGCGTCATGAGCGAAACTAAAACCATCCCCGCCTGGACACGCGACGAAATGGCCGCGCGCGTCGCCATGGATATTGCCGACGGTGCAGTCGTCAACCTGGGCATCGGCCTGCCCACAAAGGTCGCCAACCACCTGCCCGCCGACCGCGAAGTTATCCTGCACAGTGAAAACGGCGTCATCGGCATGGGCCCGGCCCCGGCAAAGGGCGAAGAAGACTACGACCTGATCAACGCCGGCAAACAGCCTGTCACCCTTCTGGACGGCGGTTGCTACTTCCATCATGCCGACAGCTTCGCCATGATGCGCGGCGGCCACCTCGACGTCTGCGTGCTGGGCGCCTTTCAGGTAGCCGCCAACGGCGACCTGGCCAACTGGAGCACCGGCGCACCCGACGCCATTCCCGCCGTGGGCGGCGCCATGGACCTGGCCATCGGCGCCAAGAAAACCTACGTGATGATGGATTTACTGACCAAAAAAGGCGATTGCAAGCTGGTGCCCGAATGCACCTACCCCGTTACGGGTGTCGAGTGCGTCAGCCGCATATATTCTGACGTCGCCGTCTTCGACCTTACCTCCGAGGGCGTCAAAGTCATCGAGCTCGTGCCCGGCTTAAGCTTTGACGAGCTTCAAAAGATGACGTCCGTGCCGCTTACCGATGCTCGCTCGAACTAATCGGCCTCATCCAGCCTACCAGCTGCGAAATATCAGCGCTCGAAGGTTCAATATGTAAAACGCGGAAAATGCAGCAGCGCTGAGGGATAACCACGATTGGCTGATACGGCTGTTATAAAACGGCGCTTCATCAAGCGCCGTTTTTCTTTGAGGGTAGGTCTTCGACATTTCCTTCAGCATCCGACACGTACTCGAATACTTTCGCCCGGAACCAACGATGGCCGGCGTCGTCATTGAATCGCGCATGCCAATGCTGCTTGACAGTAAAGTCGGGCATGGGCAGCGGCAGTTCGAACGTTTCAATATCAGCCAGCCGCTGAAAAACTTCCGCCAATTCATCAGGAACGGTAGCGATGCATGATGTGCCTGCCACGATGGCCGGCACTGCAAGAACATAAGGGCATTCGAGCGCGATTTTCAAAGTATGGCCGCGCTCTTTCAGCCGTTGCTGCAACAACTCATTGGTGACGGCCGTAGCGCTGGCAATCACGTGCGGCGTATCCACGAAAGTCTGCAGGGTCATGGGCTCATGGCGCCGGCTTTTGCGGCGAATGCCGATTAAAGCGCGCCGAAACAAGCTTTGCTGGTACAAGCTGGGGCCCAGATGACCAAAATAACCCCAAGCCACGTCAACGCTTCCGTTTTCGAGCATCTGACCTATCTCTGACGAGGTGGCCACTTTGGGCCGGACGGTGATGCCGGGGGCCTCTCGGTCGAGCATCTGCAACACCTTGGGCAAGATGACGCTGCCTCCCATATCTGTCATGCCAACGTTAAAGCGCCGTTCGGCCACCCGGGGGTCGAACATCGGCTCATTCAGGATATCGGTTTGTATCAATGCCAGGGCCTTGCTCGCACCCAATGCGACTCGCTCGCCAAGCGGAGTGGGCGTCATGCCCGCCCCCGAGCGCACAAACAGCTGATCGCCGAAGCGCCCTCTTAAGCGGCCCAAAGCATGACTGACGGCGGGTTGGGTCAGATTGAGCCGACGCGCCGCCCCCGAAACACTGCCTTCGCGGTAAAGAGCGTCTACCAAATACAGAAAATTCAAATCGTGTGCTGGGTGTTGAGCGGTGTCGGGCATTTCGTTCTCTCATGTGCCAGTGCGCTCGCAGGCGCACCCTCGTCAGTATGGGCTGTTCAACACTTGGCCAAGCCGATAATGAATTAAATGCATATAAACAATGATAGCCATTATATAGACACATAGTCCTGACAGCCGCACACTGCTATTCAACCGCCTCAACATTGTGCGGTGACATTTTGGATTACTCACAGCAGTGGAGCGAGCATGAATTTCGATTGCGACGTCATCATCGTCGGGGGCGGACCGGTAGGCCTGTTTCTGGCTGCCGAGTTGGGCATGCGCGGCATATCAACGCACGTTTTCGACGATAAGCCCGGTACCAGCACGCACCCGGCGGCCAACGCCAACAGCGCACGCACCATGGAGCACTACCGCCGACTAGGCCTTGCAGCCGAAATACGCGGTCTCGGACTGCCCCCCGACCACCCCACCGACGTTGCTTATTTCACGCGCTTGTCCACATACGAACTGGCACGTTTCCAGCAACCATCGTCCTCATTCGCCGCCAACCGTCTGCGCGAGCTCGAGTCGTTGTGGCCCACGCCCGAACTGCCGCACCGCTGCTCACAGCTTTATGTCGAACCCGTGCTGCTGCGCGCTGCGCAAAGCCATGCCCACAATCGTGTGCAATACCTGTCTACTGTTCAGAACGTCACACAAGATGACCAGAGCGTCGTGGCGGAAATCGTGGGGGCGGACGGCGCGGTCAAACATTGCCGCGCCCGGTACTTGGTCGGCTGCGACGGTCCGCGCAGCACAGTGCGTTCACTGATGGGTTTGCATTATGCCGGCACGTCGGGCGAAAAGCGCGGTTTCATGGGCGGACGCATGGCCGCCGCGTACTTTAGCGCGCCTGCGCTATACGACCGCGTAAAAGGGAAACGCGCATGGCAATACTGGACCTTGAATGCTGATCAACGCTCGCTGATCGTCTCGGTAGACGGTCAAAGCCGTTTCATTATCAATATCCAGCTGTCCGAAGGGCAACAACCTGATGACGACGACGTCGGTCGTCGCATCGCAACGGCGGTCGGCGCCAACCTGCCTTTCGAACTAATCAGCAATTCCGCGTGGACCGCCGGCTTTGCATTGGTGGCCGAACGCATGCACACCGGCAGAGTATTCCTGGCCGGCGACGCAGCCCATCTATTTACCCCGACCGGCGGGCTTGGCTACAACACCGGTATTGAAGACGCTGCAAACCTGGCCTGGAAACTGGAGGCCGCGATCAAGGGCTACGGCGGCCCCGACCTGCTTGAAAGCTATGAGGCCGAGCGTCGTCCAGCGGCATTTCGCAATACCGGCTTTGCACGCCAGTTCGCCGACAGCATAGGCCACACGCCCATACCTGCCGATATCGAAGCCGACACCCCTACCGGAAACGCGTCGCGCAACGCGCTGGGAAGCTATCTGGGTTTTCATGCCTACAAGGAATTCTCCATTCCGGGCGTACACCTGGGCGCGCGGTACGAGGAGTCGCCCATAGTTGCCGCCGAACCGGGCTGCGCCCCACCGGACACCGCGAACCTCTACTTGCCCTGCGGACGCCCAGGCCACCGTGCTCCGCACGTCTGGCTGAGCGACGGAAGCTCATTGTTCGACCGCTTCGGCCACGGCTTTACCCTGTTGAACATGGGGCAATCTGCGACAGCCACTGAAACGGAAAAGGCCCTGAATAAGCTCCCGCTGAAAGAACTACAGATAAATAACGATGCCGCAAGAGACCTATATGGCGCCGACTATGCGCTGATTCGCCCCGACCAGCATATCGCCTGGCGCGGCAATCGCCTTGATGACGGCTTTGCTACCGCATTGAATCGCAACTTGGGCTTCGCCCATGCCTGAACTAGGGAAAAACCGGCACGAAAAGCTGCAGTCTGAACAATAAAAACATAAGCCCCAACGTACAACGATCTCGAACAACCCTTAAGGAGACTCATCATGAAACTGCGTCATTTACTGGCCGCTTTGGCCCTGGGCGCCCTGGCGGGCAATGGCGCCGCCGCCGAGCCGCTGCGCGTCGGGCTTGTCCTGCCCATGTCGGGTGTGTTTTCCGGCTACGGAAAACAAATCGAGCATGGGGTAAGGCTGTATCTTCAACAGCATGACAACACCCTCGACGGCAGAAAGGTAGAGGTGATACTTAAGGACGATACTGGGGCGGCGCCCGAGATCAGCCGACGCTTGGCGCAAGAGCTGATCGTACGAGACAACGTGGATATTCTGGCCGGCTTCGCCATGACACCCGGCGCAGTCGCAGCCGCCGCCGTTGCCACCAGCGGCAACAAGCCCATGATAGTCATGAACGCCGGCACATCAAGCCTCACAACACGTTCGCCGAACATCGTGCGCAGCTCGGCAACCGTTGCACAGTACACCGTCCCGTTGGGGCCGTGGGCGATACAGAACAACCTGAAAAAAGCCATCACCCTTGTGGCGGATTTTGGCCCGGGATATGACGCTGAAGGCTACTTCCAGAAGAGCTACACCGAGGCCGGCGGCGAAATCGTAGGCCAGATACGCGTGCCTCTGCATAGTCCCGACTTCGCCCCATTCTTGCAGCGCATCAAGGACGTCAAGCCCGACGTGGTGTTTCTTTTCCTGCCCGCCGGCGAACTGCCCGTTGCCTTCCTGAAAGGCTTCCAAGAGCGCGGCCTGGCCGCCGAGGGAATTCGCGTCATCGCCACCGGCGACATGACCGACGAGGACAGCATCGACGCCATGGGCGATGCCGCCTTGGGTCTAATAACCGCGCATCACTACTCCGAAGTGCATGAGTCTGCGGAAAACAAGGCTTATACAGACGCTTACTACAAAGCCTACCCCAACGACCGCCCCAATTTCATGTCGGTAGGCGGCTACGATGGAATGCGAATCATCGACGAAACCCTGAAAAAGACCGGCGGCGACACGTCAGCCGAGGCGTTCATGCAAGCGGTGCGCGGCATCTCGTTCGTCAGTCCGCGAGGGCCGGTCACCATAGACGCCGGCACCCGTGACATCAACCAGACCATCTACATCCGGCAGGTCGAACGTCAGGAGGGCAAGCTGGTCAATGTGGAGATTGATGACTCCCTGAAGAATTATCGCGATCCGGGCAAGGAATAAGCTCGCGCTCTTTTTGAAGCGGCTACTCGAGCAGAGTAGCCGCCTGTCGCCTGAACTCTTTGGGCGACACCCCCACTTCCCGCTTGAAAAACCGCGTGAAATAGGCTGGGTCGGAAAAGCCCAGCGTATGGGAGACCACGCTGACCGTCATCGAGGTATAAACCAGGTTACGCTTGGCCGCCAGCACCACACGCTGGTGAATCAATTCCAGGGCGGTATGCCCCACGATCTGTCTGCACAGATTATTGAGATGGGCCGCCGTAATGCCAATGGCACGCGCGTATTGCTCGACCGACCATTGCTCGGCGTAGTGTTCCTCGATCAGTTTGTTGAACGTGGAAAAATGACGCCGCCCCCTGTCCGCTGACTGCGCCGGCTCGGCTGAGGTGCGCTCACGCTGTCGTCCCGCCCATACCAGCAAGGTGGTCAGCATCGCTTCGATTATGGCATTGCGATGAGGCCGGTTGCCAAGGTATTCATCCTGCAGGGTGTCGAAGGCCATGTCTATGCGCGCGCAATCTTCAGCGGCGACCGTATAGATATGCGGTGTAGGCGGCAACACCCCGGCATCGTCGATGGCAAGGGCCAGCCGATTGGCCAGCGGGTAGCCCAGGGTAACCACGTGGCCCACAGCGTTGGGTGCAAAACGAAAGCCATGCACGCACATCTGGGGCACCACCACCAATTGACCTGCGCACATATCATGGTGACCGCCGTCCAGCCCCACACGCGCATCACCGCCCTTCAGATAAAGCATCTGTATCAGGCCGTGGTGTTGATGAAGCTTGATCTGCCAATCGTGCAATTTGCTTCTGTCGGCAATAAGCTCGCAATGAACCATATCGGGCGTGGGCCAACGCTCGCGCTCACCGTAAAGCTGGTAAACCGGTACGGATGCAGTAGTAGGCATAAATTTGTCATATTTTCGAAAAGTACAATTATTATAGGCAGAAATGCATTCCCTCCCGGCGCGATCCGGGCCATTATTGCAATTGACCGGCCGCTTTGGGCCGTTTAACGAATTTCCGTCATAAGCCCGTGTGGGCTTCAGCCCGCCGTTACGTCAGGAGACGCTCATGAAAACCCAAGTCGCCATCATCGGCGCCGGCCCTTCGGGCCTGCTGCTGGGCCAGCTTTTGCATCATCAAGGTATCGACACTGTCATCCTAGAGCGTCGCTCGCCCGAGTATGTCCTGAGCCGCATCCGCGCCGGCGTGCTTGAGCAGGGCATGGTCGATTTGCTGCGCGAGGCCAAGGCCAGCGAGCGCATGGACCGCGAAGGCCACGTCCACGAAGGCGTGTACCTGGCCTTCAACAACGAAATGCACCGGGTGGATTTCAAGAAGCACGCCAACGGCCAAACGGTTATGGTCTATGGGCAAACCGAAGTCACTCAAGACCTCATGGACGCACGCAAGCGTGAAGGCGGCGTTTCCATCTACGAAGCCGAAGACGTGCAACTGCACGACATCTATTCCGACAAGCCCCGCGTCACCTTCGTCAAAGACGGCCAGAAAGTCGAACTCGAATGCGACTACATCGCCGGCTGCGACGGCTTTCATGGCGTATCCCGCCAAACGGCTCCCAAGGACAAGATCGAAACCTTCGAACGCGTCTACCCCTTTGGCTGGCTGGGCATTCTGTCGGAAACGCCCCCCGTGTACGACGAGCTCATCTATGCCAACCACGAGCGTGGTTTCGCCCTGTGCAGCCAGCGTTCCCTGACACTTAGCCGCTATTACGTGCAGGTTGGCCTCGACGAGAAAATCGAAGACTGGTCCGACGACCGGTTCTGGGAAGAACTTAAAACCCGCATTCCCAAAGTGGCCGCCGACCGCCTGGTTACAGGCCCCTCGATTGAAAAAAGCATCGCTCCGCTGCGCAGCTTTGTCACCGAGCCCATGAAGTTCGGCAATATGTTCCTGGTGGGCGACGCCGCGCACATCGTGCCCCCCACCGGCGCCAAGGGCCTCAACCTGGCCGCCAGCGACGTCTCTACCCTTTACCGCATTTTGCTCAAGACCTACAAGGAAAACCGCACCGACCTGCTGGACAAGTATTCTGAGATCGCCCTGCGTCGCATCTGGAAGGCCGAGCGCTTCTCGTGGTGGATGACATCCATGCTGCACAAGTTCTCGGACGACGGCTTCGGCAAGCGCATCCAACTTGCCGAGCTCGACTACTACACCAGTTCGGAAGCCGGGCTGACCAACATCGCCGAAAACTACGTGGGCCTGCCGTACGAGCCTATCGAGTAAGCAGCGGCTTCACCTCTTTCAATATGCGGGGCAGCGCGGTCTTTTCAGCGGTTTTCAGGTCGTAGGCCTGCTGAAGATTCAACCAAGACTGCGCATCGCCCCCAAAATACCGCACCAGCCGCAAGGCGGTATCAGGCGTAACGCCGCGGCGCCCCAGCACAATGTCGTTGACACGCGCCGGCGGCACACACAGCGCCTTCGAAAGCGCGTGAGGCGTCAGACCCAGCGGGGCCAGATAATCTTCCCGCAGTATTTCGCCCGGATGCGCCGTATGCAGGAAAAGCGTGGAACTGCCCTGCCTTCAAATAATGCTTGGGTGTCTTTACACTTGAAAGTGACGATGGACAGCTTGCAAAAAAAGCGAGGGACACGCCCTCGCTTTTTTTGTGCGGTAAATCTCGGCGCACTATGAAGCGCCCGTAAATATCCGCGGGCGTAAGCAACAGCCATGGCGTCAAAAGCCTTACAGAAGCTCTTTGCGAAGCTGTGCCGCGCTTTTGGACGATAGCAGCCCCGGCGGCACGTCAAGCACCGACCTGGCGCCGGCCTGGCCCATTTGGTTCATTCGGTGGGCGGCGCGCGCGTAGGCAACCAGCACGCTGGCGGTAAATTCGGGGTTGCTTTGCAGCTTCAAGCCGTACTCGATCACTTGAGTATTCCCCTGGCCGGTGGTGCCGCTGCGGATAACGAAACCGCCATGCGGCATCGCGGCATGGTCGCGCTTCAGGGTATCTTCATCAATGAAGTTCACCGTGGTGTCGTAGTCAACGAAGTAATCCGGCATGGTCACGATCGCTTGTTCGACAATGGCGGCGTCGGCCCCCTCTTCCAGCACCACGTAGCATTCACGCTTGTGTTTTTCGCGTGTGGAAAGCTGGGGCAGCTCGCCATTGCGCACACGCTCGACGGCCTCGGGCACCGGCAGCGTATATTGCACGCCGGCCTTCACGCCCGGCACGCGGCGCACGGCATCGGAGTGCCCCTGGCTCAAGCCCTTGCCCCAGAAGGTATAGGTGGCGCCCTCGGGCAATACCGCTTCGCCGAACAAACGGTTCAAAGAGAACAGGCCTGGGTCCCAGCCCACGGAAATAATGGCCGTATTGCCGGCCGCCTCGGCGGATTGGTTCACAGCATCGAAATACTGCGGCACCTTGGCGTGTGTGTCGAAGCTGTCTACCGTGTTGAACAAAGCCGCCAGCGCCGGCCCCTGCTCGGGCAGGTCGTTCTTTGAACCGCCGCAAAGTATCAGAACGTCGATCTTGCCCTGGTACTGGCCAATTTCATCGATATGCAAAACAGGCGCCGACCCCAGCAATTGCACCTGTGCCGGCGGGCGGCGCGTGAAGACGCCAATCAGCTGCATGTCGGCATTTTGCATGATGGCCGCTTCGACCCCCCGTCCCAAGTTGCCGTAACCGACAATACCCACCCTGATCTTCGTGCTCAAATTTTTCTCCTGCTTGGACAATTCTTGATAGGCAGCCATTTTAAAGCATGGTTCTTCCATGCCTGATCCACCCGGTCTTTCGTGGCTCGGCTTAACCTATTTTTCGATGCCTGCTTCACCCCGATGCCTAATTCGCCCGATACCCGACTCACCCGATCCTTGGATGTCAGCCCCATCATCTGCTCGACTGATTCCACGTGATCCTGCTCTTGCACCGGACTCCCGCCGCCCAAATGCAACAGGCACCGGCCACAAGACCGGTGCCTGCCATACAAAGCACGTCAAACGTTATGCTGCCTTCAACATGTCTTCGATAACTTTCTTGGCGTCGCCAAATACCATCATCGTCTTGTCCATGTAGAACAGCTCGTTATCCAGGCCCGCATAGCCCGACGCCATCGACCGCTTGTTCACGATGACGGATCGCGCCTTGTAGGCTTCCAGAATGGGCATGCCGGCGATCGGAGAGTTGGGGTCGGTCTTGGCCGAGGGGTTCACCACGTCGTTGGCGCCCAACACCAGCACCACGTCGGCCTGGCTGAACTCGCCGTTGATCTCGTCCATTTCAAACACCTGCTCGTACGAGACCTCGGCCTCGGCCAGCAGGACGTTCATATGGCCAGGCATGCGACCGGCAACCGGGTGAATGGCGTACTTCACTTGCACGCCCTGCTCGGTGAGCTTTTCGGTGAGTTCCTTCAGGGCGTGCTGGGCGCGCGCCACGGCAAGACCGTAGCCGGGCACGATGATGACCGTCTCGGCATTGCTGAGCAGGAAGGCGGCGTCGTCCGGGCTGCCCGACTTGACGCTACGCTGCTGCCCGTCGCCGGCGGCTGCGGCACTGGAGCCGCTATTGCCGAAACCGCCCAAAATTACATTGAAGAATGAGCGGTTCATCGCCTTGCACATGATGTATGACAGAATCGCGCCCGATGAGCCCACCAGCGAACCCGCAACAATAAGCATGGAATTGTTCAACGAGAAACCGATACCGGCCGCGGCCCAGCCCGAATAGCTGTTCAGCATCGAAACCACCACAGGCATGTCGGCGCCACCGATGGGGATGATGATGAGCAGGCCCAATATGAAAGCCAGCACCGTCAGCAAGATGAAGGGCGTCCAGTTTTGCGTCAAGGCAAACCAGGCGCCAAAGCCGACCAGCACCAAGCCAAGCAGCAGGTTCAAATAATGCTGGCCCGAGAAGACAATGGGCGCCCCCTGGAACAGGCGAAACTTATAGCGGCCCGAAAGCTTGCCGAAAGCAATGACGGACCCCGAGAAGGTGATCGCGCCAATGGCCGAGCCCAGGAACAGCTCGATACGGTTGCCCACCGGAATTACGCCCTGAACATCCACAATGCCAAAGGCCGAAGGCTCGGCGACAATGGCGATGGCGATGGCCACCGCGGCCAAGCCGATCATGCTGTGCATGAAGGCGACCAGCTCTGGCATTTTGGTCATTTCGACCCGCTTGGCCATGATCGTGCCGATGGTGCCGCCGATGAGCAGCCCCAACACCACCCAGCCCAGCCCACTGACCGCCCCTTCGCCAAGCTGGGACCATATCAGCGCCGCCGTGGTCAGGACCGCAATGCCCATGCCGGCCATGCCGAAGGTATTGCCCCGGATCGAAGTGGTCGGATGCGACAGCCCCTTCAGCGACTGGATAAAGCACACCGAGGCAATCAAATACAGCAGTACCACCAGGTCAATCGAAATCATGACTTGCCTCCTTGGACTTTCTTCTCTTTCTTCTTGAACATCTCCAGCATGCGCTTGGTGACAAGAAAGCCACCGAACACGTTCACCGCCGCAAGCGCCACGGCAAACACCCCCATTCCCTTGGCCAGGGGGTCGACCGTCAGCGCGCTGGCCAGCATGGCTCCCACGATAACGATGGCGGAAATGGCATTGGTTACGGCCATGAGCGGCGTATGCAAAGCCGGTGTCACATTCCATACAACGTGATAGCCAACGTAGACGGCCAGGACGAATATGATCAGATTCAAGATCGTAGGATTGATCGCTTCCATTATTGTTTTCCCCAAAGTACTTGGCCGTCTTCGCACACCAGACACGCCTTGACGATTTCATCTTCCTTCTGGATGGCCAACTTCCCCTCGTCATCGATGATCAGCTTGAGGAAATCTTGCATGTTCCGCGCATAAAGCGCCGACGCGTCTGCCGCTATCATGGACGGCAGATTGGTCAGGCCCACCAGCGTAACCCCATGCTGCGTGACTACCTCGCCAGCCACCGACAGCGGGCAGTTGCCGCCGCGCTCGACCGCCAGGTCGACTATCACCGAGCCTTGCTTCATCGAGCGAACAGTGTCTTCGTTGATCAGGGTTGGCGCGGGGCGCCCCGGTATCAGCGCCGTGGTGATCACGATATTTGCCTGGGCGCAGCGTTCGGCTGTAAGCACCGCCTGCCGATCCATCCAGCTTTGGGGCATGGGCCTGGCATAGCCGCCCACGCCTTCGGCGATTTCTCGCTCTTCGTCGCTTTCGAAGGGAACATCAATGAATTTGCCGCCCAACGATTCCACCTGCTCCTTGGCCGAGGGGCGGACGTCGGAAGCCCAGACCACCGCGCCCAGGCGCTTGGCGGTGGCGATGGCCTGCAAGCCGGCCACGCCGGCGCCCAGAACCACCACCTGAGCCGCCTTGAGCGTGCCCGCCGCGGTCATCATCATGGGAAAGATGCGATCGTAGTAGTGGGCTGCCAGAAGCACCGCCTTGTAGCCTGCCAGGTTGGCCTGCGACGACAATACATCCAGGCTCTGTGCCCGCGTAATGCGCGGCGCGGCTTCCAGCGCGAAGCCAGTGATGCCGGCCTTGGCCAGGCTCTCGAGCTGGGCGGTGTCATGGGGGTCGAGCATGCCCAGCACGACCTTGCCGGGCTGAATCATGGCCAGCTCGGCTTCAGACGGAGCACGAACCTTGAGGATCAGGTCGCAGGCAAAAACATCTTGAACCGATCCAAGCGTGGCGCCGGCTTCCACAAAGCCATCGTCGGTGCAGCTTGCCGCCAGGCCGGCGCCTTGCTGCACGACCACTTCGTGGCCGCCCTTGACATATTTCTTGACAGTCTCGGGCGTTGCGGCCACGCGCAACTCTCCCGCAAGGGTTTCTAAAGGAACTCCAATTCGCATAATTGTCTCAGGCAAAGTCCATGATTATGTCGCCGCCGGCAAGCTTGTCGCCGGGTTTGACTTCTATTCGGGTAATGACCGCATCTTCTTCGGCATCCAGGCTGACCTCCATCTTCATGGCCTCTACGACGCATAGCGCCGTGCCCGCCGAGACCTGATCTCCAACCTTGACGGCAAGCGATATCAGCATGGCCGGCATGGGGCAGACCAGGCTCTTTGTTCCAGCCTCGGATTGAACCTCGGGCATCAAGGCCAGAAGCTCGCTTTCTTTGGGGCCAAGAACCAGGGCCTTGGCCAGCGTACCCGCGTGGGAAATAACGAAATGCTCTTGGCTGATGTCGACGCCCATCACAAACAGTTGCCCGTCGATCAGGCCGCGCCACACCGGCTCGTCGGTGCGCCAGTCGGATTCCATGATGTGCTCGGCAGACTCGCCGGAGAAGCGCAGGCGCCAGCGGCCGGCGTTTCCGGCCACCGACAACGCAAGGTCTTTTGCGCCCAGCCGGACGACGACATCATGAAAGGCGCCGCCGTCGACCGCGACCGGATGCAGGCACTTGTCCATCACCGCTGCAACCATGGCCATATTGCGGGCCGTATCGCCTGCAGGCTCTGCAGGCGCGTATCCGTTGGGATACTCTTCGGCAATGAACCCGGTGGATAGCTCGCCGCTGTGCCAGCGGGGATGGTGCATTAGGGCCGAAAGAAACGACAGGTTGTTGGCGATGCCCTCAATGGCGAAAGCGTCCAGCGCCTCGCATTGCGCATCAATGGCCTGCCGGCGCGTGGGGGCATGGGTGACCAGCTTGGCGATCATGGGGTCGTAATGCAGCGCGATCTCGCCGCCTTCGTAGACCCCCGTGTCGTTCCGGATGGTCACGCCGTTTTCCCTTTGCTCTTCCAGCGGCGGACGGTAGGTGCGCAAACGGCCTGCCGCGGGCATGAAGTTGTTTGCCGGGTCTTCGGCATATACCCGGCTTTCCACCGCCCAGCCGTTGATCTTGACGTCGTCCTGGCGCAAGGCAAGCGGCTCGCCAGCAGCCACGCGTATCATCTGCTCGACCAGATCGATTCCGGTGATCAATTCGGTGACCGGATGCTCGACCTGCAGGCGGGTGTTCATTTCAAGAAAGAAGAACGACTTGTCTTGTCCGCAAACAAACTCGACGGTGCCGGCGGAATCGTAATCCACCGCGCGGGCCAGCGCGACTGCCTGCTCGCCCATCCGGCGGCGGGTTTCGTCGTCCAGCAGCGACGACGGCGCTTCTTCCAGCACCTTCTGGTTGCGGCGTTGAATCGAGCACTCGCGTTCGGCCAGGTAAATGGCGTTGCCGTGCTTATCACCCAACACCTGTATTTCGATGTGGCGCGGGTTCTCGATGAATTTTTCCACGAACACCCGGTCGTCGCCAAAAGACGCAGCCGCTTCGGAGCGCGCCCTGGCAAAGCCCTCGGCCACCTCATCCACCGTATGGGCAACCCGCATTCCCTTGCCGCCGCCGCCGGCGGACGCCTTGATCATGACAGGCAAGCCAATCTCGCGCGCCACTTCCGTAGCGCGCTCGGCGCTTTCGATGACACCGAGGTGCCCTGGAATCGTGGACACCTTGGCCAGGTTGGCGAATTTCTTGGAGGCGATCTTGTCGCCCATGACATCGATCGCGTTCTTGTTTGGACCGATGAAAACGATTCCAGCCTGGGTAAGCGCCTCTACGAACGACGAGCGTTCAGAAAGAAAGCCATAGCCCGGATGAACCGCCTGCGCACCGGTACGCAGGCAGGCTTCGATGATCTTGTCGGCCACCAGGTACGACTCGATGGCGGGCGCGGGGCCGATGTGCACCGCCTCATCGGCCATCTGTACATGCAAGGCGCGCCGGTCGGCGTCCGAATAGACAGCGACCGTGGCGATGCCCATTCGGCGAGCTGTGTTGATGATCCGGCAAGCGATCTCGCCCCGGTTTGCAATAAGAATTTTAGAAAACATGTTGGCGACCCTGTATGTCAAACACGCCGTTCTTTCGACTGGCACAAAGAGGCCACCGTTTCACCCAGCCACTGTCTGGTCTGTCCGGGCTCAAGCACTGCATCGACGTAGGCGCCGCGCACAGCATGATCGACGTCCAACACGGAAAGAATCTGGTCCACATCGGCGCCGGAACGCTGCGCAAGGCTGCGCACGCCTTTGGCTCCCATCAGCCCCAGGCTGGCGCCTCGCCATGCCGCGATGCGGTCCGGCATCGACGCGCGCGAACCCAGCGCCACGCCTGCGGCGCCCAGCGCCTTGCCGATCACAATCGTAATTTTCGGCACTGTCGCGTTCGCATACGCCCTAAGCAACGCCGCCACCTCCAGGGCCAATCCACCGGATTCCTGTTCGTGGCCAGGCACGAAACCCGGCACATCGACCACTGTTATGACAGGAACGCCCATGGCCGAGCAAAGACGCAGATGTCGCGTCGCTTTGCGGCAGGACTGAATATCAATGGCTCCTGCCAGTTCTTTATTCTGCGAGGCCACGAATCCCACTGCACGACCCCCGATCGGAGCAAAACCCACAACGAGGCTGCCGGCGACACCCGCGCCCATCTCGAGGAAAGAGCGAGTGTCGCTCACCTCTCGAAGCAACTCGCGCACGTCATAGTTTTCATCCAGGCTGTCGGGCAACAAGGTGTCGAGGCCCGGACAATGAGACAAGCCCAGGCTCTCGGGCCAGGTCCAGCCCGACGACTCGGCGCTGTACTGCAATAAGCGCCGGATACTGCGGATACCCATTACCTCGTTGTCGCACACCAGATCGGCCAGGCCGGTATGCTCGGCGTGCACTTTCCACCCGCCAAGGTCGTCTTCCTGCATGCTGGTATGGGTGATGCGATTGGCAATTGTGGCGTCTGTCAGCGTAAGCGTCGACTGCCCGCGCGCCATGATCACCGCATCAAAAACACCAGTCAGCAAAGCGATGGGCCCGGTGTTTTCTCCTACCACCAAGGCCAGTTTTGGGGCTGGACACGCCGCCGCTGCGCCCACGCTATGCGAAATGGCGGACCATGCTTGCAGACCGCCGGCCAGCTGCGTCGGCGAGCCATCGAATACGGCCACCACGGGCAGACGCCTGTCGCAGGCGAAGCTGATTGCAAGTTGAACCTGTCGCCAATGAGATGAATCCATACCGGCTGGGTGGATTTGTTCATCTTGCACAATGGCGCACACCGCCATGCCATTGATGCGCCCCACGGCGGTCAGCACAGGCCATGACGAGGCATCGGCTTCGTCCTGTAGATACGGCCGCTGGTCCAGCGGCGAGCCCGGGTCGAACAAGAGCTCAAGACGCTCTTGCGCCGTCAGGCTGCGTGTCGCCGGCAAGGGTTCACGATTTCCGGTATTCAAGACGGCCTCGTCCAGGGCGTTTGTGTCTCCACCGCTTTTATTGGTCATGTGTAAAGTCCTGGATGATCACAATAAACCATGGTTGCCGGCCGCCGCCACTTGCGGCGGCCGGCGCTACGGTCTTTTGTATCAGCTTTTGTTCTTCTGGGCTGCGTAGGCGCGCAGTTGCGGCACGATCTCTTTGGCGATGACTTCGACCTGATCCATTTGGTACTTGTATGGAACGAAGACAAGCTTTTGCACGCCCGCATCGATGTGCTCTTTGAGTTGAGCCACACACTCGTCGACGTTGCCCATAATGGCGCTATCCATGGTCGACTTGCTGCCCTGAGCAATGTCGAAGTCGACATTGAGCCATTCCATCATCGTGCTTTCCACCGCCGCACGCGAATCACCCACCATAATCGGCAACTGGTTTCCGTTGAGCAAAGTGGCAGGGTCCCGGCCCGACTCTTCGGCATAGTCGCAAACCTTCTTCCACGACTCGACGAATGCGTCGGGCTTGTAGAAGTATGTGAGCCAGCCGTCGCCGTTGGTGGCCGCGCGCTTCAGAACACGATCGGCGTACCCGCCGATAAGAATGGGAAAAGGCTGTTGTACCGGCTTGGGGAACATCACGCCGGCCGGAATATTATGGTTCGGCCACTCGCCCGAGACCAGATCTTCGTTGAAGAAACGACGCATGATGTCGAGGTTGTCATCCATGATGCGACCGCGCTGCTCGAACGGCACGCCCACGGCATCGAATTCGCGCTTGTACCAACCCGCCGCCATCGCCAGAAGCAGACGCCCGTTGGAGATTTGGTCCATGCTGGACAATTGCTTGGCGAGCGCAACGGGGTTGCGCAGCGGCAACACCAAAATGCCCGTGGAAAGCTTGATCTTCTTGGTGCGCGCGGCAATGGCCGTCAGCAGTGTCAAAGAGTCCACAATGGGGAAATGGGGGTCAACGCCCAGCAGGATGTGGTCCCACACCCAAAGAGAGTCAAAGCCCAGCTCTTCCATGCGCACGCCGTACTCGATCAGCTCCTCTGCTTCGGGAATGATCGGGAATGCGGTGAAGTTGCGAGCGGCAATGCCGAATGTGCCATGAAGCGTAGCCATATTAAGTTCTCCTCGACGAATCGTCTAAATAATTCAAATAATGTTTTTCAACCGATGTAGCGCCTGTCCGGGTCAAGCTCGCGAAGTGCTTGCAGCTCGGTCTCGGTAGGCGCCTTCGTGACAGCGATTTCACCCTTGTCGTACAAAAGATCGAAGCCCGTGTTGTCTTGCACCTCTTCCATCGTCACGCCCTCGTGCAGCGCCAGCACCTTCATGGCGCGGGTCGTTTCGTCGAAGCCGAAGATGCCCAGGTTGGTAATCACCCGGAACATGCCGCCCGCACGCAGGCCGCTGTCGTAACGCGACGTGCCGCCCTGCAGGAAGCCCGGGCTGGTGATGAAGTCGACCTTCTCGACAAAGCGGCGAGGCTCGTGCTTCATGGCGACGATCATATTGGTAAGGCTGGAAATATCGTTGCCCCCGCCGGTGCCCGGCAAGCGCACTTTGGGATCATTTGGGTCGTCTCCCAGGAAGGAAGAGTTCAGGTTGCCGTACTTGTCGATTTGCGCGCCGCTCATGAAGCCGATATCGACGTGCCCACGCTGAAGCAGCAGCAGGACATCAGTACTGCTTACGACCATGTTCGCCCGCTTGGTGCAGCGTTGTTCGTTGGTCGACGGCGGCAGCTTGCCCGCCTCGATGAAAGGCCCGATGACCCCGCCTTCGAACAGAATGGTAAGGCCCGGACAACGTTGCATCTGAGCCAGCGTGGCTGCCAGCAAGGGAATACCGACCCCGGCGAACACCACCTTTCCGTCGTCCAGCACGCGCGAGCTCATGACGGTGAGCATCTCGGCTTCGGTGTAGTTTCCGGCGGCTCCTTGGGTTTCGTCGCGCGCAACAATGGCTGTATTAGTCATTTAGAAGGCTCCTTCCACGTTTGGCGGCGTCCAGCACCTCTTCGAGCCCCAGCTTCGCCAGGTACTCGTTCCAGGATTCTGGCCCGCGTATGTATTCGTCGATGTACTCGTTCATGGCGCCCACCGGGTCCTTGTTGACCTTGCCGGTGTAGTAGTCCATGTGGGACAAGAAGGGTTCGTATACGTTGGTGCACTCGTGCGGCGCGCACCCGAAAGGCACCTCGACCACGGCGTCGACGTTGAAGAACCCGATTTTGGTTTGGTCGGGCGCACGGCGGATCTGGTCATTGGAGACAATACGCTCAGTGGTAAGGATGACGCTGTCGGCGGCCATGGCCAGCTCGATGTCCATGAAGGGCAGACCGTCGATCTGGGCGTTGCCGTAGGCGTCGCAACGCTGAACATGTATCAATGCCACGTTCGGATTCAAGGCCGGCACCAGCAGTATGGGCTCGTTGGTGAACGGGCAGTCGATGAGCTTGACTTCCGGGCGCAGGCTGACCACGTCGGAGCCCATCATGGAACGCATGGGCATGAACGGAACACCCATGGCCCCGGCGCGGAAACGCATGCCCATGCCCAGGTGGCTCCACTCTTGAAAGCTGGCCTTCTTCGTTTCGACATAGTGGCGCATGACTTTGGAGATGCCCCATACGATGCCCTGACTGAACCAACTGGTCTCGATATGCTTGCAGATGCCCGAGGCAAACAGCCAATCTCCCTCGCTGGAAACAATGCTGCGATATACCGACAGATCTTTCTTGTTATCGCGAATGAGTTGCCAGATCATGGCCATGGGCGTGCGCGACAGCGTGCTTCCGCCGATACCGACCTGACTGCCGTCATTGACGAGGGCCGACGCTTCTTCCAGCGTCATGACCTTCTCGCGCAGGCTGCGATCGCGCTTTGACAGGCGCTCTCGCAGGTTCAAATAAGACGACTCTTGCATTTCTAACCTCCGGCCCGACTTAGCGGGGCATCAAAATAGGACCTGGCTTTCTATAGTACTAATGATAGTACCATAACACCTTAAAAAATAGTTAAGACAAACCCTAACTTCGTTCGCGGCGAACCGGACCCGCCTCCGGCTGGTTTGCAATTCGATATGGAACCCGCAAACCAGCCGACGACAGGCCGGTGTCGCTCTTCATCATCCGCCCAAGTACGCGTGTCTTACATGGGGGTCGTTGATCATCTCTTGCCCCGTGCCTTGCAGCGTCATCTGTCCGGACTCGTACAGATAGCCCCGGTCGCACATGTCGAGCGCCGCGAAAGCGTTTTGTTCGACCATCAAGACCGTGGTGCCCCCCTTGCGTACCTCGCGAATGATCTCGAAGGTCTTTTCGACGATGTTGGGCGCCAAGCCCAGGGAAGGCTCATCGAACATGATCAGCTTGGGGCGCGACATAAGTGCGCGCGCAATGGCCAACATCTGCTGCTCGCCGCCGGACAAGGTGCCGGCCGCCTGTTCTCGACGCTCTCGAAGGCGCGGGAACATGTCGTACATCCGCTCGATGTCGTCCGATACGCTACTGCGATCCTTGCGTATGTAGGCGCCGATTTCAAGATTCTCGTGCACCGTCATTTGAGGAAATACCCGCCTGCCCTCGGGGCAATGGGATATTCCCATTGAAATGATCTGCTGCGCCGAGGCCTTGGAGATGTCCTCGCCCATGAAGCGTATGCTTCCTTCGGCTGGGCTGAGCAATCCGGAAATGGCTTTGAGGGTGGTGGACTTGCCGGCGCCGTTGGCACCGATGATGGTCACAAGCTCGCCCTGCTCGACTGTTAACGACACGTCTTTCAAGGCGCTTACGTTGCCATAGCGGCACACTACGTTCTTTAGCTCAAGCATGCTGTTTGACCCCCTGCCCCAGATAGGCTTCGATCACGTCGGGATTATTCTGGATCTCGGCCGGCGTGCCGTTGGCGATGATCTTGCCGTAGTTCAGCACAATTACCCGGTCAGAAACCCCCATCACCAAAGGCATGTCGTGCTCGACAAGCAGGATGGAAATATTTCTTTGCCTGATCTTGTGCAAGATTTCCATGAAACGGGCTGTCTCGGGAGCATTCATGCCGGCCGCGGGCTCGTCCAGCAGCAGAACCTGGGCCTTGGCCGCCATGGCGATGGCCACTCCCAGCAAGCGCTGCTCGCCGTAGGGTAATGACCCGCTTTGCTCTTTGGCTCGATGAGCCAGGCCGACAAAGTCGAGTAGATCCCAGACCTGGTCCTTGAGGCTTTGCTCTTCGCGCCGGAAGCTGGGCAGCGCAAGAACGGTTTCCAGGAAGGAAGCCTTGCCCTGCAAGTGGAGCCCGGTAAGAATGTTGTCGAACACTGTCTCGTTCGTGAACAAGCTGGTGCGCTGGAACGTTCGAACCAGGCCCATGGCGGCAATCTCATGAGGGCTGTGTT
This sequence comes from Pusillimonas sp., assembly GCF_044464525.1. Lineage (NCBI taxonomy): Bacteria > Pseudomonadati > Pseudomonadota > Betaproteobacteria > Burkholderiales > Alcaligenaceae > Pusillimonas > Pusillimonas sp. The sequence goes on along the minus strand of NZ_JBIQLE010000007.1, from coordinate 65,015 downwards.
CCGCAAGCGAAACTCCCTTGAAGTACAGAGACCCTTTGGTAGGCCGCAAAAAGCCGGTCACAACGTTGAAGGCGGTAGTCTTGCCCGCCCCGTTGGGGCCGATCAGGCTCAAGAGTTCTCCTTCCCGAAGTGTGAACGACATATCCGAGATAGCGACCAGGCCTCCGAAATGAACGGCCACGTTCTTGACTTCCAGCAACGGGCTGGTGTTTTCATTCGTGCTCATGCGTCGGCCCCCCTGGTTTTAAGTGTTTTCCCGTCGTGCGGTACCGGCTTTGGCGCATCGCCATCACCATCTTTTCGGCGTTGGCTTGAAGTGTCGTCTCCGGAGCCGAACTTGCGGTCCCACAAGCGCAGCACCGCCGGAACAATGCCCTGCGGCAGGAACATCACGATAAGCACCATGGCCACGCCGTAGACGATCCATTGGATTTCGGGGCCGGCAACTTCGCGAAGACCAACCGGCAGGATGCCGAAGATAATGCCCCCGATGATGGGACCGATCAACGTGCCCTTGCCGCCCGTGATCACCATGATCACCATCGTGACCGTATAGATGAACAGGAATACGTCGGGGTCAATGATGCGGATATAGTGTGCGTACAGACTGCCGGCGGCGCCCGCCATTGCAGCCGACACACATGCGGCGAAGTTCAGGTAGCGCGTAACGTTAATGCCCGTGGAGACGGCCAAAGGCTCGTTCTCGCGAAGGGCGATCATGGCGCGGCCGACCCTCGAGCGCACAATGCGACGAATGATCACATAGCACACCACACCAAGGGCCAGCACCAGGTAGTAGTTCGGTACTTTCGACCAAAACTCACCAGAGCCAATGAACGGCAGGTTGTAGCCCATTGGGGGGATATTGTTCAAGGCCAGCGGACCTTGGGTAAGGTCTACCCAGTTAAGCGCGACCAGGCGAGTCACCTCGGCGAAACTGATCGTCACGATCACGAAGTAGGCACCGCGGATCTTGAACGAAAGCTTCCCGACAACCCAGCCGAACAACCCGGCGACTACAATGGCCAACACAAACCCGAGGAACGGCGAGCCGGGTTCGACAACGTAGCGCCCATCGCCGAAGAAAGCCGGTATGTCAAAGCCCAGGGAAGTGAGCGCGCTGACATAAGCCCCTATACCGAAGAAGGCGATATGCCCCAGGTTAAGCTGCCCGGTATAACCCAGCAGCAGGTTAAGGCTCATGGCGCCCACGATGAACAGGCCGGTGGTAATGACGATATGCAGGTAGTAAGGATCTTGCAGCCAGAACGGCAGCGTGAACAAGATCAGCAATACAACAAGCGTGTATAGGTTCTTCTTCATCCGATTCTCTCCCCGCGGACGCTAAACAAGCCTGTAGGCCTAAACAACAGGACCAGAATAATCAAGATGAAACCGACCGCATCGCGGTAGCCGGACGAGATGTATCCCGAACCCAGTTCTTCCGCAAAAGCCAGAATGAATCCACCGATCATTGCGCCCTGAATACTGCCCAAGCCACCCAAAATAACGATGGAAAACGCTTTCAGTGCGGCCAGGTTGCCCATCGTGGTCGTAACGACGAACACCGGCCCCAGCAACGCCCCGGCAGCAGCGGCCAGGCCCGAGCCCAGCGCGAAAGTGGCCATATAAATGACGTTGATGTTGATACCCATGAGCGAAGCGGTATCCCTGTCCTGGAATGTGGCGCGCATCGCCTTGCCCAGCGATGTTCTTTGCAGCAAAAAATACGACAGAATAATGAGGCCGATGGCAGCACACAAAACAAAGATGCGCAGCCACGATACTGCAACCGGTCCCATCATTAGGGGCTCGGTCGGAAAAGGGGTGGCAACCGATTTTGCAACGCCGCCCCAAACCAGCAGCGCGAGGTTTTGCATGGCGATCCAGCACCCGATCATGGCGACCATGGTCGAGTCAATATCTGCTGATCGCATGTGCCTTAACACCAGGCGTTCAATAAGAGCGCCCAGAATAATGCCAAGCATCACCGCCGCAACAAGCGCGACGAAGAAATTCCAGCCCAAGCCGGATACGAAGTAATAAGCCATGAAGCCGCCAAAGGCGTAAAGCTCTCCATGGGTGAAGTTCACCACCTTCATGACGCCAAGAATCAACGTCAGCCCGATACCGAGCAACGCATATGTGCCCCCGAGTATCAGCGCATTGGCAACGTGCTGAAGAAACTGATCCACTGTCTGCCCCACTTTCGCGCCTGGATTAAGAGTGGCGAGGATGGCGCGCTACCCCTCGCCCGCCCGGATTCGAAGCTATTGACCACCCCACATGCGATGGGTGTCAACGCAACGAAAGCAATACGGGCAACACAGCCCGTATTGCTTTCAGGTGATTAGTCGTCGACCGCCACGACCTTGCCGTCCTTGATGGCCACGAGGTAGGTGCTTGCGTCGTATTGCGCACTGGCCTTGTCCCCCTCGCCATCCGGCCGGAAAGAAATATCGCCGTTCAAGCCGTCGATCTTGACGTTCCAGAGCGCCTCGCGGATATTCTCTGGCGTAACCTCATCGACAGCTTCGAGTGCGGCGGCAATGGTGCGGATGCCGTCGTAGCCGCGGAAGCTTTCGGTAAGGCCGGCTACGTTAAGGCCGCGCTTGTTCCATTCGGCGATGAAGGCCTCGGACATTTCAGGATGAGCCGTGCTTTCGGGCGTCCAGGGCGTAAAGAACAGCAAATGCATGGAGCCATTGGCCGCGCTGCCCGCCTGCTCGATCAGTTGATCCGGGCTTTGCGAACCACCCGTGGTGATGATCTGGCGCTTGAGGCCGAGCGATTGGGCCTGCTTCAGAAGCAGAGTCAGTTGCTCGACTGCTGTGGTCACGATGAGGGTGTCGGCATCGCTACCGCGAACCTCTGACAACTGCGATGTCATGTCCTGGGCAGCCGCGTCCATGATCAGCTCTTTACCCACTTGTACGCCATTGGCCTCGAGCACCCGCCTGAATTCCACGGCTGCGCCTCGGCCCCAGTCGTTGTTCACGACGAGCAGATCGGCTTTCTTGATTCCCAGAGGTTCAATATAACGAACGAAATTATCCGCTTCGATCGCGCTGGTGGGCGCCAAGCGGAACACATAGGGGTTGCCCGACTTGGTGATCTTGACCGAGCTGGAAGTTTCAACGACCATCGGAACTTTATATTCCATCAGCTTGGGCATGCTGGCCAATGTCAATGTAGAGCCCCATGCACCCATCAGCACGGGCACCTTGTCGCGAACGATCAGCTTCTCGGTGACGTTGGCTGCTTCGGTGGGGTTGCCCTTGTTGTCTTCGACCACCAGTTGAATCTGCTTGCCCTTGACTCCTCCGTTGGCATTGATTTCGTCCGCGGCGATCTTTGCCCCTTCAAGAATGTAGTTTCCGGAAGCGGCGATGGCGCCTGTAAGAGGCTGGTTGACACCGATCTTGATGGTCTCGGCGTAAGTGGGCGCCATCATGGCGAACGATAGTGCCGTGGCTGCAAGACTAGAAGTAAATATTTGTCTTCTTAGCTTCATTGCGATGCTCCTTAGATGTATTGAGTATGTGGTGCCGTCAATCTGTAAGAGTTTATTATTCCATCAACCTATTATTAGTATGATGATAGGTGTGATGTTTTGCGCCGTATATAGTGGTTCATACTAATATCGGCCCTAACAGCTACTGCGATACTACGGACTGCAAATTGCGCTTGAAATGCCGGGCAGGGATGCCCGGATAATCAACGCTTCCCAAAGAGACGCTTGAAAAAGCCCGTCACTCTGCTGCGCAATACCGAAAACAATAAAGACCCCGCATTCAGTTCGGTTATTTCGGCGCTGGCGGCTGCGTCGGGATTGTCGCGGCTGGAAAGACGCTGATGCAGGTTTTGCGCAAACGCATCAGTCATGCGTTTGGCAATGTCCATGACAATACCCGACCTGCTGAACTGCGCCAAGGGGCCAGTTAGGGCAAACCCAACCTGGACATCCACCTTGGTTTCGGCTCCGCCATTAATTTCACTGAGAACGTATTCGACCTCGCCGCGCGTGGCCGATGCCGACTTGGTATCGCGCGCGGACCCGTAAATCGTTCCCTTGTAATTTTCGTCGTCTCGCTCGACGTCCGCAACCCCCTCGAAATCGGCCACGATGGGGCCCACTTTGACCCGCAGGCGCGGCTCTACATGGGTGGCGGTGGGCTCGTTCAGCAGCGAGGCCCCCGGCAAGCAAGTGGTGACCTGATCAAGCCTGCCGAAGAATTCCCAGACCTCGTCGCGCGGGAAGGCCACGGTAAACGATTGCTGCAGCCGGGTCATGGGCTTGGAATCGTCAACCTTGCGTGCGGCGGCGGGCGCGGCGGCCCGGGGCGCCGGTGCGGCTTTTTTTGTCGCGGCGCCTGAAGGCAGCACAATACCCGCCGGATCGGCGGCCATGATCTGGGCGTGACCCGAACCTACCGGCCCCAGGTCTGTCCGGCCGTTCACGACCTGGTTCCGGCCGGCTTCGCGACGCTCATCGATAACGCGCTTGACCGCCTTGACGATGCCGACATAGCCCGTGCAGCGGCACAGGTTGCCGCTCATTTCCAAACGGATCTCGTGTTCGCTTGCCTCGGGCATGCGAAGCACGAGGTCGCGGGCCGATGCCAGCATGCCGGGGGTGCAGAAACCGCACTGCAGGGCGTGCTCTTCGGTGAATGCGGTTCGAAGCGATTTCATGACCTCGTCGTCATCCATGCCTTCGATGGTGGTGATCTGTGCGTTGTCGCAAGCCACGGCCAGAGAAATACATGAGCGGGCGGGAACGCCGTCGATCAGCACCGTACACGCGCCGCAAACACCATGCTCGCAGCCCAGGTGCGTGCCGGTAAGGTTCAACTCGTCGCGCAGAAGGTCGGCCAACTGAGTACGCGCCTCGATGGCCAGGCCCTTATGCGCTTTTCCATTGACATTCAGGGATATGGTTTTCATTACTGTGCTCGCTGGACGGCACGCATAAGCGCGGTCATGTGAATTTGATTTGCTATCGGGTCCACCAGGCCGGCCTGCTCGAACAGTTGCTCGATCATGGCTCTTTTGATGTCGCCGTTGCTCTCAAAGTAATCATGCGCATCGGCGATGACGATGGGCTTGGCCTCGATCGCGCCGATCACAATGCGGCAGACGCCGCGCGCGGGGTCCTTGAGCACGACGGACATGGCGTGGGCGAACTCGCCCGTCTTGCGATTGATCTTGCAATGCCCCCATTTGGCATCGGCGGATAAGCGCGGAATATAGATGGAGTCGACCAGGTCGCCCGGGCCAAGATCACTCTCGAACACGCTGGTCATCAAGTTCTCGACCGGCATGCTGCGCCCGCCGGCGGGGCCGACGATGTTCACCTTGGCGCCGATCGCGGCCAAAGAGGTGATCCAGTCAGCCGCGGGGTCGGCGTGAACCAGACTGCCGCCCACCGTGCCGCGGTTGCGCACAGCGCGATAGGCAATGCCTCGTGCAACAGCGGGCAGCGCCCCGTTGGTAACGTCGGGTACACGTTTGTCCTCGATGTCGGCATGAGTGACGCAGGCGCCCAAAGTGACGCCGTCAGCGCCCTCTTCCACCCGCTTGAACTCGGGGATGTGCGTAATATCGACCAGCAGATCCGGTTGAACCAAGCGCAAGTTCAGCATGGGGCCAAGCGACTGGCTGCCCGCCAGTACCTTGACCGTGATGTCTTCACGCTCAACCAACTTGATCGCCGACTTGGAATCGGCAACCCGCTCGTACTCGAACAACGACGGCTTCATAGTCCCTCTCCAGCCAATTGCTTTTCTTTTTTGGCGACAGGCTCGAATTGCGGCACCTTGAATTCAGGTGTCACGCCCTCGGCCGCGCGGGCCTCGAAAATAGCTTCAAGCACGCGATGCGGTGTGGCCGGCGACGTATACAGCGCGGCACCCAGCGGACGCAAGGCGTCGTTGATCGCGTTAAGTACGGTTGCGGGCGGCGCAATGGCGCCGCTTTCGCCAATACCTTTCACGCCAAACTCGGTATACGGCGAGAGGGTTTCCATATGGATAAGCCTGGGCTCGGGAATTTCGGTGGGGCCGGGCAACAGATAATCGGCGAAAGTAGAAGCCAGGGGCTGGCCGGCGGTATCGAAAGGCATCTCTTCGTACAGCGCCGTGCCAATTCCCTGTGCCGTTCCACCGTAAATTTGGCCGTCTACCACCATGGGGTTGACCAGCTTGCCGCCGTCTTCCACCACCACGTAGTCCAAAATTTCTACATCGCCTGTTTGCGGGTCGACCGCCACTAGCGCGGCGTGCGCGCCATACCCGAAGGTACCGGTATCGCGGTCTGGCTTATACCCTTCGGTAACTTCCAGTCCACTGGCGTTGGCGCCGGGGGGAAGATCTTGCGGACGCCGGTACCAGGTTCGAGCCACGTCGCTGATGGGCATGCTGACATCATCGGCATACACGATTCCATCGGCCACCGTGATTTTGTCTGGCGTGGTTTTCAGCACGAACGAGCCGATTTCTTTCAGGCGTTCGAGCAGCGCATCGCAGGCGCGCGACACTGCGCCCCCGGACATCACCATGCAGCGCGAACCCCAGGTGCCCGTCGAATAAGGCGTGTATTCGGTGTCGCCGTGCACGACCTTGATGTCTGCGATATCAATGCCAAGTTTCTCATTGGCCACCTGGGCCAATGTGGTCTCGAGACTTTGTCCGTGCGAGTGCGCACCGATGCGGATTTCAAGGCCGCCGTCGGGTGTAATGCGCAGGGTTGCCTGCTCGTGACCCGGCACCATGGGAATCCCCCAGCCGGCGTAAACGGAAGTGCCATGCGCTGCCTGCTCGCAATATACCGCCAGCCCAACACCTATCAGGCGGCCATCGGCCTCGGCGCGCTTCTGCCGCTCGCGCACGCCGGGCACATCGATGGCCTCGACGGCGCGGCGCAGGGCCTCGGGATAGTCGCCGCTGTCAAAGTGCTTGTTGGTGATGTTGTCGAACGGCATTTGCTCGGGCTTCACCAGCGATTTCATACGCAGTTCGTAGGGTTCGATGCCTGCCTCATGCGCCAGCTCGTCAAGCACCAGCTCAAGCGCGAAGCAAACGCCCGTACGGCCCACGCCCCGATACGGCAGGATGGGGCATTTATTGGTCGCAACAGAATAGGTTTCGCAATGATATGAGGGAAAGTCGTAAGGCCCCGGCAAAATACTGCCCACTTGCCCCGCTTCCAAACAGGCCGAAAACGGATAGGACGAATACGCGCCCGAATCAACCGTTGCCTCGCAATCGATACCCAGAAGCCGGCCGTCGGCCGATGCATAGCAGGTGATGTCGTAATAGTGTTCGCGGCAATTGGCGGCGGCGGTCAAGTGCTCGCGCCGGTCTTCGATCCAACGCACCGGATGGCCGCTGCGCATGGCCAGCCAGCTGACGGCAACCTCTTCGGGAAGCAACAAGCCCTTGTAGCCGAAGCCGCCGCCGACGTCAGGCGTGATGACTCGCACCTTGGCCTCGGGTAGACCCAAGCACTCGGCCAGCCCGGTGCGCACGATATGCGGAATTTGGGTTGCGGTGTAGATAACCAGTTGCTCGACCCGGCTGTCCCAGTAAGCCACGCAACCGCGCCCTTCCATCGGCGCCATCGCCTGGCGTGAGGTGCGTATTTTTCGGTTGATTTTGATCGGAGCGTCGCGCACCGCATCTATATTGACGCTGAAGTCGGTGGTAAGAAACAGGTTGTCGGGCCAGGCGTCGTGCAGACGCGGCGCCTCGGCCTCGCGCCCCTGCAGCATGTCATACACGACATCGAGCTCGTCGTAATCCACTTGCACGGCCGCTGCAATGTCTTCTGCTTGAGCGCGGTTTTTTGCCATGCACATGGCAACCATCTCGCCCACGTGGCGCACCTTGCCTTCGGCCAGAATCGGTTGCGCCGAAGAACGAAAACCCGGCAGTGCGGTATCGGCGACAATCGGCTTGACGCCGGCGCTGTTCAGGTCGGCAACTGTAAAGACCTGATCTTCGTAGCCTTCCGGAATGTGGATGTCGGACAAATTGGCATGGGCCACCGGGCTGCGCACAAACGCAACGTCCTGCATTCCAGCCAAGCGTATGTCGGCTACAAACTTGCCCCGACCACGCATGTACCGATCGTCCTCCTTGCGAAGAACCCTTTTGCCCACACCTTGTTTAGACATCGCAAACCTCCTGAAGGAGCTTTCCCGACCGACATTAGCGACGAGATGCCCAGATAAGTTGTCTTCTTACCATCATTCTAAATATAGGACCATATACCTTCAATTCGGGTTTACGTGGATATACCGAAAGAAATAGGGTCAGGCTTTACTGTTCGCTTCGAGCTCGGCGGCTTCTTCGGAAGCCTCGCCGTTGTCGAGAAGGTCCATATACAGGCGGATGCAATCGCTGCGGTATGTGATTTCACCCACGTAGATGGCCTCGTTGTCGTCGGACGTGACAACGCAACGGCACTCGGCCGTGGGTGCGCTTAGCGAAACTCCCAACAAGCGGGCGACTTCCGGATCGGCGGTGCCGATGGTCATGGTTTGATGGGCTTTCTTGACCACGCTGCCGCGAAGCTTGTCGAGCACGGCAAGCGCCGTCTGCTTCATGAACTCGTCGTGATATTGCTCGAGAACCGAGCTTTTAATGTGTACGCTTACCACGGCGTAAGGCATGCCGTCGCGCAACTGCAGGCTGCGCAAGAAGCCGTACTCGTCCGCCAGCTTGCCCTCTTCTGCGCTAAGGCGGGGAAATGCCGGCGGCTCGTTGACAGTGATGAATCGTGGCACGTTGTTCTTGATGGAGCGGATCATCGCGTCCCAAGAAGTTTGGAGCGTGAGCCAGCGCTTGTCATTCACATGCTCTGCCACGAAGGTGCCGCGCCCCTGCTGGCGCATCAGCAAGCCTTCTTTCTCGAGCAGCCCCACGGCCTGCCTGACGGTTACCCGGGCCCGCTTGAACTCTTCTTCAAGTTCTTCAAGCGTGGAAATTTTTTCGCCAGGCAGCCACTCACCCGTTTCGATGCGGCGCCGCAGCGCCGAGGCCACCTGTATATATGCGGGGATGTGACCAGACAAACCCTCTACGTGCCGTTTCTGCATATCGTGTTCTCTATAGATTCAATAACAAGAAGCGCCGGGGTTATACCACTCCGCTCGTCAAGTTTTCGGTTCGCAATGCTGCCTGATCAATGACACCGGCCGGCGCCACTTCTTTCAAGCCATATTCAGCGATATTACACAATTTAACATTCAGGTCGCGCGCGAGACCCTCGGCCTCTTCCAAGCTTACTTGCTGAAACTCGACCGCGGAACCCGGACGGCGTCGAGCCAACACGGGTATGTCGCTGGAAATGACCGTGGCGATCTTGGGATACCCGCCCGTGGTCTGCGCATCGGCCAGCAACACGATCGGCATTCCTGAACCGGGCACCTGGATGGCGCCGCTGACAATACCGTCTGACACCAGATCATAACTATCGACGTGCGCAAGCGCAGGCCCGTCCAGGCGAAAGCCCATGCGGTCGGCTTTGTCCGAAACCACGTACTGCCCGGAAAAAAAGTCTTCCTTGGCCCGGCTCGTAAAGTAATCGTCCTGAGGCCCCAGCACCACACGTATAGCTTGCCCATAAGCATAATCGTACGGCACGGCCAGCTCTTTTTCGAAGCGTATTTCTGCGTCGGGCATCATCAGGCCCAGCATATCGCCGCGTCGCAGCGTCCGCCCCTCAAACCCGCCAATACCGCCCCTTACGTAGGTTGAAGCGCTGCCCAACTGCACTGGCACATCAAAACCGCCTTCAACCGCCACGTATCCGCAAAGCGACTGGCCAAGCGATGTGACTTTCACCACATCGCCCCGCAGCAGGCGGACACTGCGGCCTGCGGGCACCGTCAGTTGGCGCGCGCCGGACACCGCCAAGGAACCATCGCAACCGAACAGAGCCACCCTGGCCGAACCGGCCTGCACTTCGAAAGACATGCCTTGCAAAAGCATTTCCAACACGGGCGAGCCCGCAGAATTGCCCACCAGCACATTGGCCAGCCGCGCGCTTACCCTGTCGATGGCGCCCGAAACCGGCACGCCGACGTCTTGATAACCCATGCGGCCCATGTCTTGAAAAGTAGTGTACGGCCCGGCATCGAGCACCTTCAATACCGCTGTCATGATACGACCCTCTGGCAATCAATTTCGTAATCATCGGCTTCGACGGCCTTGCGGATATTCGAATACTCATCAATGCCGACGGGTTTGAACCTGACCTTGTCGCCCGGGCTGAGCAAGGCCGGGCTTTCGCTTTTTGCATCGAACAAGCGAACAGGCGTCGAACCGATAAGATGCCAACCACCGGGGCTTTCAAGCGGGTAGATGGCGGTCATGACCGATGCAATCGCCACAGAGCCGGGCGGCACGCGGGTTCGCGGGTTGCTGCGCCTGGGAAGTACGAGCGACGAGGGCAAATCTCCCATATAGGGATAGCCCGGCACAAAGCCCAGCATATATACATGGAAAAGCGTGTCGGCATGCTGCTCGACAACCTGGGCTGAACTTAGGCCACCGGCTTGCGCCACCTCGTCGACATCGGGCCCATACTCGCCCTCGTAGCAAACCGGAATCGTCCACTGGCGCGCCTCTTGTCCTTCTGCTTCGGAAGATTCAAGCAAACCCTCGAGCTTGCCCTGCAGCTCTTCGCCGCCCACGACCAAAGGGTCGTAATTGACCAGCAAAGACCGAAAGGTCGGCACCAGATCGGTGATGCCCACGATGCCCAAAGCCCGTATCCGCCGGCCCAGCCGCAGCACGCGATCGCTAAGCGCCCGGTCGATGACATCGCCGAACTGCACTACCAATGCGGTATCGCCCTGCTTAAGAAACTGCACTACCATCAGTTGTCTCCCGCTTCAGATTTCCCCACCCCGCAACGCCTAGGGTTTCCATTGATCACAATGATATTGTCTTTCTATCTTTAGCACAATATACTTATCAGCATGTAGACAAGCTTAGATCAATTTAAACCAGCGCGCCAGTGTACTGTCCGCTTCCAAGACAATAATCACCCACCTCACTCAAGGAACCAACATGACCCTATCAGTGAACCTCAATGCAGACATGGGCGAAGGCTTCGGCGCCTATGACATCGGCGACGACAGCGCCATCCTGAAAATAATCCGCTCGGCCAACATCGCCTGCGGCTTCCATGCCGGCGACCCTCTCACCATGCGCCGCGTTGTCGAGCAAGCCAAGCAGGAAGGCGTCAGCATCGGCGCGCATCCCGGGTTCAACGACCTGTGGGGGTTTGGCCGTCGCCGCATTCAAATGAACGCCAACGACCTTGAAAACCTCATCGCATACCAGATTGGCGCGCTTCAGGCCATGGCCTCATTCTGCGGCGAAAAAGTCACTCACGTAAAGCCGCATGGGGCGCTGAACAACATGGCGGCGGAAAATGCCGACTATGCCATGGCCATCGGCCGCGCCATCAAAACCGTCGACCCCGACCTGATCTATGTTGCCTTGTCGGGTTCCGAGATGGAAAAGGCCGCCCAGAACCTCAATTTGAAACTTGCCCGCGAAGGCTTCTGCGATCGTCTCTATGACGACAACGGCAACCTGATGTCGCGCAGCATTCCCGGTTCTGTCATCCATGACCCCAAAGTCGCCACCGAGCAAGTGGTGCGCATGGTCGTCGAAGGCGAAATCATTTCCACATCAGGCAAGCGTATCAAACGCAAGGTCGACTCGCTTTGCGTGCATGGCGACGAGCCCACCGCGGTGGCGCTGGCAGCCATGGTCCGCAAGGGTCTTGAAGACGCCGGCGTCAAGATCGTTCCCCTTACCGAAATGGATCTTTCCTGAACGGTCGGCAACTTCACAGCACTCTAGGAGCATTCCATGCAAAATCAGAAAAAAATAGCCATACTGGGCGGGACAGGCGCCCTCGGTTCGGGGCTTGCAAAGCGTTGGGCCAAAGCGGGCCATCAGGTCATCGTGGGCTCTCGCACCGCCGAGAAGGCACAAGAAGCCGCAAATGCATTGGCCACCCCTGAAGGCGGGCCCAAAGCTCAAGGCGCCACCAACCTTGATGCAGCCAGGCAGGGAGACATCGTGGTCCTGACGGTACCGTTCTCGAACCACAACGCGCTGCTGGAAGAAATCAAAGACGCTGTCGACGGCAAGATTGTCGTCGATGCCGTCGTGCCGCTGGTTCCGCCTAAAGTCGCGGTGGTGCAACTACCGCCCGAAGGCTCGGCGGGCATGATCGCCCACAAGCTCATCGGCGACAAAGCGCGCGTGGTGGCGGCGTTCCAGAACGTCGGCGCCGCAAAGCTGCAAGCCGACGGGCCCATCGCCTGCGACATCCTCGTCACCAGCGACGACCAAGACGCCAGGAAGACCGTCATCGGGCTTATCGAGGACATCGGCATGCATGGCGTTGACGCCGGCCCCATCGCCAACTCGGCCGCTGCAGACGCCATGACCTCTCTGCTGATCGGCATCAACAAGCGCTACAAAGTAGAGTGCGCGGGCATCAAGATCACCGGGCTGGCCGAGTAAGCGACATGCACACGCCGGACACCTCGATCAAGCTTACGGCCTTGGATGGCTTTCCCATGGTCTTGCCCGGAGACGACCTGCCCGCCGCCATTATCGACAGCCTCGAACAAAACGGGCTGTCTCTGGAATCGGGCGATGTGGTCATCCTGGCGCAAAAGATCGTATCCAAGGCCGAGGGCCGGCTGGTACGGCTGGCCGACGTGACGCCGTCGCCGCGCGCACAGGAAATTGCGCGCGACATCGGCAAGGACGAGCGCATGATCGAGTTGATCTTGTCGGAAAGCAAATCCATTGTCACGCAAGCGCCTGGTGTACTTATCGTCGAGCATAGGCTGGGCTACATCATGGCCAACGCCGGCATCGATCAGTCGAACATCGACCACCATGATGGCGACGAATATGCGTTGCTGCTGCCCGAAAACCCCGACCAAAGCTGCCGCCAGTTGAAAGCGCGCCTCGATTCGCATTTCGGCGCGACGGTCGGCGTGCTGATCAACGACAGCTTCGGCAGGCCATGGCGGCTTGGGGTTACCGGCGTAGCGTTGGGCGCGGCCGGCCTGCCCAGCCTGATCAGCCTGATCGGCAAGCCCGATCTGTACGGCAGGTCGATGCGTGTTTCAGAAATTGCCTACGCCGATGAAATCGCAGCCGCGGCATCGCTGCTGATGGGCCAGACAGACGCGGGCAAGCCCGTAGTGCATTTGCGCGGGTTGCGGTGGGACAGCCCCGAGAATTCCGCCGACGCATTGATACGCCCCAGGCACCAGGATCTATTCCGTTAAACGAAAGGGTTTCGGACATGGCAACAGAAAACTCCAGCAAGTACACACCAAGCGGCCGCGTGCTCGCATTGTGCGGCGGCGTGGGCGGCGCCAAGCTGGCCCGCGGGCTGAACGCGCTCATCTCGACACCGGGGCAGTTGGCCGTAGCCATCAACACCGGCGACGATTTCGAACATCTGGGCCTGACCATCTGCCCCGACCTTGATTCCGTTCTGTACGGGCTTGCAGGCAAAAACGACGAACAGCGCGGCTGGGGCCGCGCCAACGAAACCTGGCATTGCCTTGAGACACTAAAAGAACTCGGCGCGGAAGATTGGTTCGCATTGGGCGACCGCGACCTGGCCGTGCACATCGAGCGCAGCCATCAGCTTCGAAACGGTAAGACGCTAAGCGAAGTTACCGCCGGTTTTTGCAAGCAATTGGGCATCGCCGCGCAAATGCTGCCCATGTCGGACGACGCCGTGCGAACCACTGTTCAGACAGACGAAGGCGATCTCGCCTTCCAAGAGTACTTCGTACGCCGGGCCACTAAACCCAGGGTGCACGGCATCTCTTATCTTGGAGCCGAGGCGGCCGAACCCAACAAGGCTTTAATGGAATGCCTAGCCGACGAATCGCTGGAAGCCGTTGTTATCTGCCCTTCGAACCCGCAGCTCAGCATCGACCCTATTTTGGCCTTGCCCGGAGTGCGCCAGGCGCTTAGGGACGTAAACGCACCCGTTGTGGTGGTGTCTCCGCTGATCGGAGGCCGCGCCGTGAAGGGACCGGCGGCCAAGATCATGGCCGAGCTCGATATGTCGGTCGATTCGAACGGCATCGCCCAGGTCTACCTGGATTTGCTGGACGGCCTGGTCATCGATATCCAGGATGCCGCGGATTCGCATCACCTTTCCGTGCCGGCGCTACCAACGCCCACGCTGATGCGCAATCTGCAAGACTCGATCCGGCTTGCTTCGGAAACCCTCGCCTTTGCGCACACCCTGCGCCGCGACGGCGCCATGCGCAAGAGCAGCGCCGACGGCCGATAAAAAGAGAGGGCACATGCAACGTATCGCAGCGGTCATACCCGTCAAGAGCTTCAACGAAGCCAAGCAGCGCCTGAAAACGGTTTTGTCGCACGAAGAGCGCCGCCGGCTGGCGCGCGTGATGTTCGAAGATGTGCTGAGCGTCCTTATCCAATGCGAACGACTGGCTGCAGTGTATGTCGTCACCTCCGACCGCGAAGCGGCTCATTTGGCCATATCGCTTGGGGCGTCCACCCTGCCCGACCCTGTGTCGGGAGGCCTTTCGGGCGCCGTCGCAGCCGCAGCGCAGACCCTGCGCTCGCAAGGCATGGAAGGCATGATGGTGGTGCCTTCGGACGTACCCGCCATCGACCCCGCCACGGTCAACCACCTGTTGGATGCGCATGCGCTGCCCAGGGCTGTGACGCTGGTGCCGGCGGCCCGGGACGGCGGCACCAACGCCATGCTCTGCTCTCCGCCCAACGTCATACCCAACTGCTTTGGGCACAACAGCTTCAGGGCGCATCGCCACCTGGCCACGTCCTCGGGCATCGAGCCGAACATTCTAAGCACGCCCCGGCTTCATTACGACATCGATCGTCCGCTTGACCTGCTGTCGTTCTTGAACTGCAGCAGTTCCACCAAAACCTATGCCTACCTCAAGCGCAGCGGCATTGCCGCGCGCTTGCTGAACGCCGCCGTATTTCCGGCGACCGAATCTATTTTTCCCAGGGCCGTACCGGAGCTTATCCCGACCCGATTTCAAAAAGGATGAACACTATGCCCAGCTTGATTCTTACGGACCGCAACACCCCGCTTTCCGACGAAGCCGCCTACGGCCTCATCGAACTGGCATCGGACCAGTTGCTGGCCCCAGCCGGCGCCATGCGAGACAAGGGGCATGGCGAAGCCGTCTCGTATTCGAAAAAGGTGTTCATACCATTAACCCAATTATGCCGGGATGTCTGCCACTACTGCACCTTTGCGCAGACGCCCCGCAAGATGCCCGCCCCGTATCTAAGCATCGAGCAAGTGCTGGAGATAGCGCGCCAGGGCGCCAAGGCCAATTGCAAAGAAGCCCTCTTCACACTGGGTGACAAGCCCGAACTACGCTACATGGCGGCGCGTGAAGCCCTTGATGCCATGGGCTACGACAGCACCATCAGTTATCTGGTCGATGCCTGCAAGACCGTCTACGAAGAAACCGGGCTCATCCCCCACGTCAACCCTGGGTTGCTTACCCGCGAAGACCTGGACAGGCTGCGCGCGGTCAGCGTTTCCCAAGGCATCATGCTTGAAAGCACTTCCGAGCGACTTTGCGAACCCGGCGGCGCGCACTATGGGTCGCCCGACAAGCTGCCTTCGGCGCGCCTTCAAACCCTGCGCCTGGCCGGCGAAGCGAAAGTGCCTTTCACCAGCGGCATCCTCATCGGCATCGGCGAAACGCGCCGCGAGCGTATCGACTCGCTGCTTGCGTTGCGCCGTCTGCATCAGCAACACGGCCACATCCAGGAAATCATCGTTCAGAACTTCCGGCCCAAGGCCGGTACCAAGATGGTCAACGTTGAACCACCATCGCTGGAAGAGCACGTCTGGACCATTGCCGCAGCGCGGCTGATATTCGGCGCCGAAATGAACATCCAGGCGCCGCCCAACCTGCAGCCAGGCGCACTGAAGCAGTTGATCGACGCGGGCATCAATGATTGGGGCGGCGTCTCGCCGGTTACCCCCGACCACGTCAACCCCGAAGCGCCCTGGCCGCACTTGGCCAACCTGGCTGAAGCCACCCGCGAAGCCGGCAAGGAGCTTGTTGAACGCCTGGCAATCTACCCCGCCTATGCGCGCAAGATGCAAGAGTGGGTAGACCCCGCGTTTCACACGCGCCTGCTGCAGGCAACCGACGGCCAAGGCCTGGCCTACACCGAGAAATGGACAGCCGGCAGCCAGGAAGCGCCTCCGGCAGACACGCTCTTCTGGAACACCTCTACTGCCGACCAGTATCTGCCCCTGATAAAGAATGAGCTAAGTGTCATCTTGCAGCGGGCTCAAGCCGGCGCAGCCCTAAGCGAAGCAGAAATCGTACGCCTGTTTCGCGCCCATGGTTCCGAATACCGGGCTGTGTGCAAGGCTGCCGACGAATTGCGAGCCGCCGTCAATGGCGATACCGTCAGCTTCGTCGTCAATCGCAATATCAATTACACCAACATCTGCGGCTATCGCTGCCAGTTCTGCGCATTCGCCAAAGGGCGCGGCGCCGAAGACCTGCGCGGCAAACCCTACGACCTGCCGCTGGACGAAATTCAGCGCCGTGTGCTGGAGGCCTGGGAGCGCGGCGCCACCGAGGTGTGCATGCAAGGAGGCATACATCCTTCCTATACCGGCCACACCTATATGGAAATCTGCGAGACCGTCAAGCAAGTGGTTCCAGAGATGCAGATTCATGCTTTTTCGCCGTTGGAAATCTGGCAAGGCGCCCAGACTCTAGGCATGCCTTTGAAAGATTACCTGCTGCGCCTGAAACAAAGCGGCCTCTCTACCCTGCCCGGCACCGCCGCCGAGATCCTGGACGACGAAATCCGCGCCGTCATCTGCGCGGACAAGGTCACCACAGAGCAATGGAAGGAAGTGGTGCGCACCGCGCATTCGGTGGGCCTAAGAAGCACATCCACCATTATGTTCGGACACATTGAAGGCTATGAACATTGGGCGCGCCACATTTTGCACATCCGCGAGCTTCAGGCCGAGACCGGCGGCATCACCGAGTTCGTGCCTTTGCCATTCATCCACATGGAATCGCCCATCTACCGCAAAGGACGCGCCCGGCGCGGCCCCACGTTCCGCGAGGCCGTGCTGATGCACGCCGTGGGTCGCCTGGCATTGCATCCCCACGTGCCCAACATACAGGCATCGTGGGTGAAGATGGGAGACGTGGGCGTCGAGGCCTGCCTGAACGCCGGCGCCAACGACATGGGCGGCACCCTGATGAACGAGACCATCTCGCGTTCGGCCGGCGCGTCGCACGGCCAGGAAATGACCGCTCCGCGCATGGAAGCCCTGCTTGAATCGATGGGCCGCATTCCGCGCCAGCGCAACACCGTTTACCAAGACATACCTCAAGAGATTCAGAAGCGCGCACGTGAAGACAAGCCCGCCATCCAACCGATTATTCCGCTGATGCGCAAGCACGCCAAACGCGCGAAGGATGCCAGCCTTGTTTAACGCATTTTCCGACCAAGCCCTATTTGAGCCTGTCGGTGTCGAGCCTCATGCGGCGCTGGACGACGCCGCCGCGCTTCTACAAGGCCGTCGTTCCGTAAGGCGCTATCTGCCCATTCAACTGCCTGTCGACCTGATCGACCGGCTGCTGTATCTGGGCTCGTGTGCGCCTTCGGCACACAACCGCCAGCCCTGGCGATTCGTGGTCTTGCGCTCCCATGAAACCAAGGTGCGCCTGGCCTCGGCCATGGGCGACAAGTTGCGCCGCGACCGCGGTGCGGACAACGACGACCCCGAGGCGATCGAGGCGGATGTGTCCCGGTCGTATGCACGAATCACCTCGGCGCCGGCCATCATATTGCTTTGCCTGACCATGGAAGACATGGATCGCTACCGGGAACAGACCCGCAACGACCATGAACACAACATGGCCATACAAAGCGTGGCCATGGCGGGACAAAACATCATGTTGGCGGCCCATGCCGCCGGGTTGTCTTCGTGCTGGATGTGCGCGCCCATGTTCTGTCCCGACATTGTCCGTGGCGCGCTGAAACTCGCCGACCACTGGATACCGCAAGGCATGCTGACTGTCGGCTACGCAGCCAACCACGGCAAGCCCTTCATGCGCAAGCCGCCACACGAGACAACGCTGTACCTCGACGAAGCCGACACCGGCCCGACACTGAATGACCCGGCCCACTGACCATCGCAAGCGGCTCCCGCCGACTTGCAATGCAAGCAGCGCCCGTTGCCCATAGGAGAAACCATGTTCGTCAAAAACAAACTCGCCAGCCGTTCCCCTTACCCCGCCGATTTGCGCACCATCATGAATCTTGAACGCGCTGCAGAATCGCGCGAATGGCTGTCGCAATGGAAACTGCTTAACCCCGACCCGACGCCGCTGGTCTCCCTCCAGGGCCTCGCCTGCAAGCTCAAGCTTGGCAGCGTATTGCTCAAGGATGAATCCAAACGTTCGTCCCTGGGCAGTTTCAAGGCCCTGGGCGCCTCGATCGCCCTGGTGCGGCTGATCTTGCGCAAGTTTCCCTCTGCCGGCTATACGGCCAAATCTCTTTTTGCCGGCGAGCATGCCCAAGAGCTGAAAGACTTCACTGTGGTTAGCGCCACCGCCGGCAACCATGGCTGCTCGCTGGCCGCCGCAGCGCGCGACATAGGCTGCCGCTGCGTGATCGTGCTCAGCTCGCAGGTGAACCCCGATCGGGAAAAGGCCATCGCGTCGCAAGGCGCCGATATCGTGCGTGTCGACGGCGATTACGACGATTCAGTCGAACATGCCGAATCACTATCCAAGACCGAAGGCTGGCTCGTCGTTTCCGACACCTCGTACGACGGCTACGAAGAAATTCCACGCGATGTGATGCAAGGCTATGCGACCATTCCCGCCGAAGCCATTGAACAGTTGAACGCCTCGAGCGATGCCCAACCCCCCTTCACCCATGTATTTTTGCAGGGCGGCGTGGGCGGCATGGCTGCCGGCCTGGCCGCCTACCTTTGGGAACGCTACGGCGTCAACCGCCCCACGATGATCGCCGTAGAGCCCGATCAGGCCGACTGCCTGTATCAAAGCGCGGTGGCGGGCCACGCCGCCAGCGCGACCGGCTCCATCGACTCCGTCATGGCAGGCCTGGCCTGCGGCGAAACCTCTCCGCTGGCCTGGCGCTTTCTTCAGCCTTCAGTGGATTTTTTCATGACGGTTGCTGACGACACCGCCGTTGATGCCATGAAGCTGCTGGCCTACGGCGAATACGGCGACACTCCCGTGGTCAGCGGCGGCTCCGGCGCCGCCGGCCTGGCCGCCCTGATTCAGTTGGCGAACGATGAAGCCCTGCGCGGCCAAGTGGGCCTGGGTGAAAACTCCAAGGTGCTGTTGATCAATACTGAAGGCGCCACTGCTCCAACCGATTACCTGGAGCAGGTGGGAAAAACTGCCGACGAAGTCTTGAAAGCGGCTGCCGAAGCTTAAAAAAGTGATTGAGTGATTGGGGTGGGCTGGATGCCCACCCGCTAAGAAGCGGCCACGCCCGCCTCTATCGCGCCCGCCCGCCAGAAAACCGGCTCGGGTGATAGCTCGCCGGCCATCACGGCGCGCGTCAGCTCACGCTTTAGTATCTTGCCGCTTGCCGTCATGGGAAAGCTCGTGGTCAACAGCACATATTCAGGCATGTCGTACTTCGACAAGCCGCTTTCATAAAGGTATTGAAGCACCGCAACATGATCGGGGGGCTGGGGGCCGTCCCAGATCATGCCCAGGCAGGCTTTTTCTCCGAGCCTGGGGTCGGGCACCGGAAATACCGCCGCCTTGCGGATGTGGGGATGGTTGTGCGCGAGGTCTTCGATGATGCCCGGATAGATATTGCGTCCGCCCCGGATGACCATTTCTTTCTTGCGCCCCACAATGCGCAGGCACCCGCTTTCATCGATGGAACCCAGATCGCCGGTCAGGAACCAGCCGTCACTGTTGAAGGACTCTTCCGTGGCATTTTGATTGTCGAAATATCCCAACATCAATAAGCCGCCGCGGCCGCCCAGCTCGCCGATTTCGCCTGGCTCCGCCTGCACGTCGGGATCGTCTTGTTTCCAGATTCGGGTTTCGTAGCCGTGGCAGCTGCGCCCGCAGGTGCCCACAATAACTGCTTCGCCATCGTCGGGCACGGTGTAATGGTGGCTGCCATTCTCGCTCATGCCGAAGGCATTTTGCGGCACCACGCCAAGGTTGAAGAACTCTTGCGCCACCCAGGGCGGAATAACCGAGCCCGACAGGTAGAACACCTTGGCATGACCCATGGTCTCGAGCCGGCGCTGATGGATTTCCTTCAAGAGATCGATGCCGTGCGTGGGTACGCCCAGCAGGTATTCGGCTTTCGATTCGATGATCAAGTCGAGCCATTGCGAAGGCACGGAAGAATCACTGACGACCAATTCTGCGCCTGCGATGACAGACTGCTCTAGCGCCACCGTACCGATATGATGGCTCATGGCGCTGAGGGTAAGCATGGTGGTGTTTGGTGTGAAGCCCCAATCGGCCACCATGGCGCGGCCATTGGCCAGCAAGGTGTTGTCGCTGTGCATTACGCCTTTGGGGTTGCCGGTGGTGCCCGACGTAAAGGCAAGATACAGAATCTTGTCGGGATCGGTATCCACCGGAGCAAGCTCAAGATCAAGACCGGCCTGCGGGTAGCTTGAAACCTGGCCGCCGGCGGCCGGATCAACCTCTTGGCGTACGAGCACCACCTGCTTCAGCGATGGAACATCGACCATGCGATCAACAATTGACCTTCCGGTAACGTCGCACCCATAACCCAGCCTGGTAAACAGCACTTTGCACTGCACCTGGTTGAGCAGGTCGACGATGCCCTGAACCGTATGGTTTTTATGCAGCGACGGACAACACACATAACCATTTCGCGAGCAAGCCAAAAAGATGGCAATACTCTCGACGCAGCTTGGCAACCAAACCGCGACTCGGTCGCCCCGCCGCAGGCCCATGGCATGCAATACGGCCGAAACCCGATCCACCTCTTGAACAAGCTCGGGCCAGGTCAGCCGCCGGCGAATATCGCGAGCCGCATAGCCTTGCGGATGCTCTAGTGCGTTGCGTGCCGCCAATGTGTAGAAAGTATCTTCCTTCCAGATGCCGCTCGCATAGTAGCCGTGTGCCGTGCGCGGGTTATGCAAGGTCAATAATGTGCTCATGTATTGGCGTTCCTTCGCACACGGCGATTAAAGGTATCGAGACGGTTACAAGCTGATGCCGGTTTAACTTTACTCTGCTCAATACCGTTGATAAGATACTATTTACGGTATGACCATATTATTTTACACTGAAGCCATGCCGCTCTCAACAGGAGACTGATATGCGCGTCATCGACATTCTCAAAGGCAAGACTGGCGTTATATATACCACCACGCCGGACACGCTTCTGACTCACGCCATAGTGACCATGGCAAACGAGGATTCTGGCTCGCTGCTGGTCATGCATGACAACCGCCTGGTGGGGCTGCTATCTTTTCGCGAGGTTATTAACACACTCGCGCGGCAACAGTCTCGGCCCAGCGACGAACCGCCTGTCGTGCTCGAAAAACTAAAAATAAAAGACGTCATGAACGCCGACCCGATCGTGGTCGACCCGCAGATGGATGTACACACACTGCGCGGTGTGATGATCAAGGTGCGGCAGCGTTTCATGCCCGTGGTGGACAACGGCGTGGTGCTGGGCGTGCTGTCATTTTACGACGTGGCCCGCGCCGTGCACGACGAGCAAGAGGCCGAGAACGGCCATTTGAAAGCCTATATCAACGACCTGCCTGCGGCGGTTATTCACGCGTAAAAGGCTGGCTCGCCCGATAACCGCACGAGGCGTTGGGCTTTGGGCTTTGGGCTTTGGGCTCCGAACTCTCGACTCCGAACTTTGGGCCGGAGCTTGAAGTCGGGGCTTGAGTCCGGAGCTTTGAGCTAGAACTTTGGGATTGGCCTCGGGGCTCAGGGCTCAGAGCGTACATATTGTCAGATACTAGATGCACTGTAATTAAGCGGCACGGCGCAAGAAAATATGACCAAGCTGCTGAGCAGCGCGACACCAATTCAGTTCACTGCCCTTCGGTTTCTTCCAGCCACGCTCGAAACTCACCCGTGGCTGGATCCCGTAAGAACAACAGCCCCGTGGCCACGCCAAAGTAAGCGCCGTGCAGTTCCAGCTCGCCCGCTTCAACGGCGCGACGCACAAAAGGGAAAGTCAGCAGGTTGTTGAGGCTTTCTTCGACAACGGCCAGTTCAAGCCGCTTCAGGTGGGTTTTAATATCGCCCGTCATGGGCCCGACGCGCTTGGCGGCCGGCTCGATCTGCGCCATCCACTTGCTGATGAAATCGCCCTGGCTAAGCGGCTCGCCGCAATCGTGGAACGCGCGCACGCCGCCACATAATGCGTGGCCCAATACAACAATATGCTTGACCTTGAGGCCGTTGACGCCGAACTCGATCGCCGCGCTAGTGCCATGGTGCGAAGCCCTGGGGTCGGTTTCGTACTTGGGAACCAGATTGGCCACGTTGCGCACAACAAGCATCTCGCCCGGCCCGGCATCAAAGATAACCTCCGGCGAAACCCGGGAGTCGACACAGCCGATGAGCATGATCTCGGGGTGCTGGCCCGATTCACTTAATTGTTCATATCGATTGCTTTCGGTCTTGAACCGGCCATCTAAAAAGCTTCGATAACCTTCTGTAAGTCTGGATGGCAACATCTTTAGAACCCCATGTGTATTTATCGATAAATGCCTGCTCAACCCAGCAAGCCCGCTTTGCACACGGGGTTTACATCGGCACGGCAAACTTTGTAATTATGCCCTTTTCAAGGTTGGCGAAACAGGCGCATAAAGCATCAGAATTTGACGAAGAGCTTTTTCGTGGGCACTTGACCCTGCTGGCTTATTAGCTCAACAAACCCAGGACATAAACGCTGCATTCAGCAGGACAAGAACAAGTTCCGGCGGTATGTTGAAAATGCTGAAATCCAAACGACGGCACAGCCCGCCGTTTCAGCGAGATTTCATTGAAGCGGTGACAGCAAGCACCATCGCCACACAAATCGTTAGTACAATAAAGATGCTAATTACATTTGATCCAGCAAAGTCTGCGAGAAATGAGTTGCTTCGAGGCCTGCCTTTTTCCATAGTAGAGAACTTTGATTTTGAAACTGCCCGTATCGTGCTGGATCAACGCAAAAATTATGGCGAAATCCGCTATTTTGCACTGGGCCGAATCTCCGGCAGAGTTCACGCGCTGGTTTTCACGGAAACCGCCTCGGGCATACGAGTCATTAGTCTTCGCAAAGCCAATTTTCGCGAGATACTCCGTTATGAACAAACGACCCGCAAGACCTAGCCCTATGTTGGTAGATGCAGAAAACCCGGAATGGACACAAGATATGTTTGACCGGGCGGTCGGCGTTGAAGAGTTGCCCCCATCTTTACAAAAAAAGCTGCGCGGTCGCGGGCCGCAACGTCGCCCCACCAAGGTAGCAACGACAGTCCGGTTTGATCCTGCCATTGTTGAACATTTCAAAGCCGGCGGTCCTGGTTGGCAAACACGAATCAACGATGCGCTAAAGAAGGCCATTGATACTGGTCTCGCATAGGGTGTTCGCCCGTTCCACCAAGGGCGAACACCCTGCAATACTCACTGATTCCTACGGCTCCTCAACCAATTGGACCTTCCCATCATCAATCTTCACCAGATAGCTGATGGGATGAGCCTGGCCGCTTTCCTTGCCTTCCGGCCCCTCCTTCGCGAACTTGATTCTTCCAGCTATGGTGATGAAGTCTGTTTCCCATAGGGCCTTGCGGATCGCCTCGGGCTCAACGACGCCCGCCCGCTCTATGGCTTGCGCAATGGTGAGTGTGCCCACGTATGCCCGGGCCCCTTCCGGCATGCCGTAAGGATCGTATTTATGGCCTTTCCACGAGGCTACAAAACTGCGGGCCGCTTCAGGGTCGGGGGTGGCGTCTGGGAACCAGGGCACGAACAGCATGATGTGGTAGGTTCCATTGGCCGCCGTGCCGGCTTGCTCTATCAACTGGTCCGGCATGGCGCCGCCCGACGTAATTACGCGCCGCTTGATGCCCAGGGATTGCATCTGCTTCATGATCAAGGTGGCCTGCTCGACACTGGTGGTCAAGAACAGAGAATCGGCATCGCTTGCCCTGATGACAGCCAACTGCGATGACATGTCTTGGGCGGTGGCGTCCATCATCTGCACCTGACCCACTTCGACGCCGTTTTCGCGCAGAACGCCGCCGAACGTTTCGGCGCCGTTGATTCCCCAGTCGTTATTCACCACCAGGAAGTCGGCTTTCTTGATGCCCAGGGTCTTGATGTGCGGCGCAAAGTTCTGCGCTTCCATGAGGTTGGTGGGGGCCACCCGGAATACATAGGGGTTTCCGTCGGTTGTGATCTTGGTGGAACTGGCTATATCGACCACCATGGGAACCTTGTATTCCATCAGCTTGGGCATGGCTGCAAGCGTATAGGTGGAACCCCACGCGCCTTGCATCACAGCCACTTTGTTTCGCACGATAAGCTTCTCGGCGACGTTGGCGGCTTCTGTCGGATTGCTTTTATTGTCTTCGATGATCAACTGCAATGGTTTTCCCAACACACCGCCCTTGGCGTTAATCTCTTCGACCGCCACCTTCATGCCATTGGCAACGAAGTTGCCCGAGGCTGCCACCACGCCCGTAAGCGGCAAATTCACACCTATTTTTATAGTTTCTTTAGCGTACGCTGATGCGGTAATAAAACATGCTGCGATTGCACCAGTCAACAACTTGCTTGTCATCTTCATAGCTCCTCCCGGATGCATTGTTTTGATAACACTACGTGGCCGCCGCGCTTTGTCCGCGCATCGCTCGGCGGATCGAACACCCCCTGACTACAAGGGTGGAATTCGATTAATGCTGTGCTGCATGCTCAATAAGCAGCACCGCCAGGTCGCAGCCTGGGTCTTGTACTTGTTCTATAGATGGAGAAACACCCGCTTTTAATAGTTTTCTGGCTGTCAGGTGTTCTTTGGCGGAGTTGATCGTATCCACCGAGACCAGGCGATCATCGGCAAAGTGGTATATGGAAAAAGCGTTGTCGCTGCTTCCGGCGCGAACAACGGAAGCAGTAACGCCTCTGGCGACGCCGGCAATCTGTAATTTCAAATCGTACTGATCCGACCAGAAATACGGCACATCTTCAAAAGGCCGCTCTTGCCCAAGCAAGGTGCGCGCCGCGGCCTTGCCTTGTTCTATCGCATTTTGCACAGACTCCAGGCGCAGCAGTGTGCCGTCGTCGCAACGGCGCGCAGTGCAATCGCCGGCGGCCACGATGCCGGGCGCAGAACTGCGGCCCAAGGCGTCCACCACGATGCCGTGCTCGCACTCCAGTCCGGCTGCCTTGGCAAGCTGGTCGTTTGGCACGATGCCTATGGCCACCAGGGCCAGGCCGGCTTGCAAGCGCTTGCCGTCAGACAGATGTATAGCGGCCTCATCCGAGCCGTCGGTTTCAATTTTTGCAACTTGTGCGCCAAGCTCTATGTGCACGCCGCGTTCGCGGTGCCGGCGCTCGTAAAAACTGGCCAAAGCGGGCGTGGCGACTCGGCCTACTAGGTTTGGCCCGGCCTCAAGCACCGTCACCTCCAAACCCATGTCTCGGGCCACCGCCGCCACTTCAAGGCCGATGAATCCGCCGCCGATAACAACCACCGGCAACTGCCTTTCACGGCAATAGCCCAGGCGTTGTGCAATGGCGGCGGAATGTTGGCGCGATCTTAGTACATGGACCGCATCAGAATCATCCTGGCTGCCCGGAAGCCGGCGCGGAGTGGCGCCCGTTGCCAAGATCAGGCCCGAATACTGAAGCGCCTCTCCATTGCTCAGGGTGACCGTGCGGCTGCCGGGGTCGATGGCGCTGACACGCGACCCGGTGCGCAGCTGGATCTGCTTGCGATCAAACACCGCCTGCCCGCGCATGACGAGCTGTTCCGGCGCAAAGCCTTCCTTCAGCGCCGCCTTCGACAAAGGCGGCCGATGATAAGGGGCATCGGGCTCGTCTCCAAGCAGCGTGATCCGCCCTTCGTACTTCTCGGCACGCAACGCTTCGGCGGCCTGCAAGCCCGCCTGGCCCGCTCCGATTATGATGATGTGGTTTTCCATATCGGCCGCCGGTTCATTCCTGGGTGTCGGGCATAACGATAGTCAGCCCGTCCAACGAAGCTGTTACCTTGATCTGGCATGAAAGCCGGCTATTGGGTTTCCGCTCGGCCGCCACGTCTTCAAGCAGCTCAAGCTCTTCCTCGCTGGGAGGGTCCAATTCGCCAAGGCGATCTGGGTCGACATAGCAATGACAGGTGGCGCAAACCAAAGACCCCCCGCACTCGCCAATAATGCCGTCCAGTCCATTTTGCACTGCGCCCTGCATCAGACTGTGCCCCTCGGGCAAGTCGAGCGTGGTGGTATCCCCCGCGGGATCAACGTAGTTAATGCTAGCCATGTGTTACCTATTCCTGTTGCCATGTGCCGGCGCCTGCATGCCGGCACATGGGTTGCCGCGTTGAAGCTTAGTCAGCGTTGACGATCTTTCCGTCTTCGATCTTCACAAGGTAGGTCATCGGCGTGCTTTGTCCGCTTGCCTTGCCTTCCGGACCGTCCTCGTGGAACTGGACCTTGCCCGTCAAGCCGTCGAACTCAACCTTCCAGAGCGCTTCGGTAATGAGCTTGGGGTCGGGCTCTCCGGCCAGTTCGATGGCTGCGGCCAGCGCCTGGATGCCGTCGTATCCGCGAGCACCTTCCGGCATCCCGGCGGGGTCAAGTTTTGCCTTCTCCCAGCGCGCGATGAAATCCCGCGCACGATCCGGGCTTAATGTGGCGTCCGGGAACCAGGGCACGAAGAACATGACGTGATACGTGTTGTTCGCGGCCGAGCCTGCGTGCTGCATCAACTGCTGCGGCATGATCCCCCCAGTGGTGATCACCGGCAAATTCAGGCCCAGCGCCTCAGCCTGCTTCATCACCAAGGTGATCTGTTCCGTGCCGCTGGTCAGGAAGATATGGCTTGGAGCATTGCGGGCATGCTTGATCTCGGAAAGCTGCGAGGTCATGTCTTGGGCGGCTGCGTCCATGATGTGGGTCTTGCCCACTTCCACGCCCTGCTCTTTGAGCATGGCGCCATACGCCTCGGCGGCGCCCAAGCCCCAGTCGTTATTCACGACCAGGAATTCCACCCTGGTGATGCCCATCGGCTTGACCCGCTCGGCAAAGCTTTCGGCCTCCATCACACTGGTGGGGCTGATGCGGAACACATAGGGGTTGCCCTGCTTGGTGATCTTGCTGGAGCTGGCGGTTTCCACCAGCATGGGAATCTTGTATTCCATCAGCTTGGGCATGGCAGCCAAGGTGTAGGTAGAGCTCCATGCACCCAGCAAGGCCGGTACCTTATCGCGCACGATCAGCTTTTCGGTAACGTTCGAGGACTCTGTCGGATTACTTTTGTTGTCTTCGATAATCAGTTGAAGCTTCTTTCCCAGAACCCCGCCGTTATCATTGATTTCAGCGGCGGCGATTTTTGCCCCTTCGGCCACGAACGTGCCCGCCGCCGCCACCACTCCTGTCAAGGGTTGGTTCACACCGATCTTGATCACTTCGGCTGCCTGCACGTGTGCCGCGCCCGCCACCGACAGAGCAGCAACCAGCGCTTTGATACGTGTCATTCTCATGTTTGTCTCCTAGTGTTATTGCGTATTTGCTGCTTTATATGTAGTTCGCCACGTCATAAGGTTGCGGCCTCGGCGACGTTTTGTTCCTTTCCGGACTTTTCCTCCTCTATAAGCTTTTGCACCATCTTGGCCATGCGGCGAGGCGCTGCATCGATGCCGAGAATGATGCGTTTGGCATCTGGATTACGTTCTTCTTCTTTCTGAATGCGCTCAAGAATCACCTTGTCTTCATTGAAGGCAAAATCCAGGGCCGCGTTCATTTCCGCATCAATTTCCGGCTCGTCCGTGCGGAAGTTGCGTACGTGGAACCAATACTGCAGCACCGTACGCTCGTCCACAGGGGTCAGGACATGGCAAGAATGCATTTGCACACCAGTGTGGCGCTGTTCCGGATCGGTGATGGACCCCGCCGGGCAAGTTCCCATGTCAATATCAAAGAAGCACGGCGTGGTGTAGTTGTAGTAGTGCCAGCGATCGACCTGGCCGGTCATTTTGGCGAACTTCTCGAACAAGGGGATAGGCGCCGCGTTGGGTATCCAGCGCCATACCGAAATGGAGTTTTCGCCATAGTCGTTATTGACCGGGATGCTGGCCCCCGCCGGCGTGCCCAGCGTGGATTTATGCACGAAGGTTACGTGCGCCGGGTCAAGCAGGTTTTCAACCAGGCTAAGGTAATTGCACTCGATACGCAGCACCCCGCCCTGCACCGCGTGCCAGCCCTCTTGGCCGTACTGCGGCAGATTGAACATCTTGTCGACATCGGCAAGTTCCGGGTCGCCAAGCCAGATCCAGACCAAGCCATACCGCTCTTCAATCGGGTACGACTTCACCACGGCGTTCTTGGGAATGATTTCTTGGCCGGGGATACGCACACACGTGCCCGAACAGTCGAACGTCATGCCGTGATAGCCGCATTCCACGTGGTCGCCTATAAGCGTGCCCAGCGACAACGGCGCAAGCCGATGAGGACACGCATCATGAAGCGCGCTTACCTTGCCGTCGGTTCGGCGAAACACCACAACCGGTTCATTGGCGATTACGTGGCGCTTAAGCGTGCGATCGACCTGATCTGACCACACCACCGGATACCAAGTATTCTTGACAAATTCCATGACCTACTCCTTGACCTTTTTAAGAGTTGAGTTCAATAAGGAAAGCACCAGCCAACCCGCAAAAGCGTTAGTGGAAGTACGATCCGCCGTCGACCACCATCGTCTGCCCAGTAATGAATGAAGACCCCGGCCCGGCAAAAAACGCCACCGCGCCGACCACATCGTCGGGC
Organism: Pusillimonas sp.; assembly: GCF_044464525.1. NCBI lineage: Bacteria > Pseudomonadati > Pseudomonadota > Betaproteobacteria > Burkholderiales > Alcaligenaceae > Pusillimonas > Pusillimonas sp. Next base: position 35,909 of record NZ_JBIQLE010000007.1, on the reverse strand, counting down.
AACATGTCGCGCCTGAGGGCGCGGCCCTTGATCGAGAACTTCGAAGACTTATCAGCCAGCTCGGGGTTCTTGAGTATCCCTTCGCTAAGCGTGAAGCCCGGCGCCACGCTGTTGATCAGAACGTTGTCATCGCCAAGCTCGGTGGCCAGGGCGCGCGTCATTGAGATCACCGCCCCCTTCGTGGCCACGTAATGCAACATGTTCGGGTTGCCTTTAAAGGCGACGCCCGAGGAAATGTTGATAATCCGCCCGCCGCCCTGCTTTCTGAAAGCTGGCAAAACAGCCCGGCAGCACAGAAACTGCCCGATCACATTCACATCGAAGATGGTGCGCCAATCTTGCACGCTAAGCTGCTCGAAGGGCTTCTGCTCGATGGTCGAAAAAATGGCTGCGTTGTTCACCAGCACATCGAGCCGGCCATAGGCCTCCAGCGCCGCAGCCGCCATTTTCTCGGTGTCTTCTTCGCTGGACACATCCACCTTGACGCCAACGGCATCAAACCCTTTTGCCTGAAGCTTCTGGGCCGCCTGATCCGCATTGGCCAGATCGGCAACCACAATGCACGCCCCCTGCCCGGCCAAATGCTCTGCAATGGCATACCCTATTCCCATCGCACCGCCCGTAACGACAGCAACCTTGTGGCTCAATGGCATGATGTCTACCCCTTGTTGTCGAAAAGGCTGGCCGGGGGGCAATAGTGCCCTCGGCCGATAGGCGTGTCTGCTCCTTCGCGGTGCAAGATGGCCAGGTTGATGATGGGCGACATACCCGTCGCCACGATGCGGGCGGGGTCCAGACAACCGGTTTGCGGGTCCAGCAGCTGCTTGGGCCGTTCGGCCACATCCGCAGGCAGATAATCGTTCCATTCCTTCAGCAACACAGGCGCATGCTGCAATGCCTGCCCGCCAAAGCCACAGGTATCCACCACCGCGCTGTCGCCGATGGCGCCCAGCGACTCGTCGGCAAATTCCGGCTTGAAGTAAGGCCCGCTTGGCGACGGGGCCGAAACACTGTTCCAGGTATCATTGCCCTTCAGCTTGATGCCGAACTCAATACCGTTTCCACCGATGGCGGAAATGCCGTTTTCATTCGTGCCCAGCTTCCAGCCGCAATAAGCCATCCATGGCGTCAGAGCAAAGCCGGCGTTGGCAAGTATGGCGGCCCTGAACTCTTCGGGCAGCCCTTCCAGAGCATCCACAAGCAAGCCCGTACCCGCCTGCACCACTGCATGACCGTCGTCACCCATTTCGTGGGCCTTGCGCATCAACTGCTCTGGATGAATGGCTGTTTTTTCCAGCAAGGGGTTCGCGTGCTCGGCCAGCTTGGCGCACCAGCCAAGGGCATTGTCGCGGCTGCGCGGGTCGGCCGAGCCAAACCGCAACGCCGGGGGCCCGCCCTCGCTGACAGGAGAATAAACACGCAACTTGTCATTGCCCACTTCCCAACACCAGGTAGATGGCCCAGCCACCTGCGCCAGGGGCACGACAATGCCGTGATCCTGCGCCGGCAGCAGCCGGATGCCCGCCCCTTCGCCGGCTATGGCGCTACGGGCTGCATCAAAGTCCGGCGACCACCCCTCAAGCACGGCGGCATGCGCTGCGGCATTAAGTACCGCACCGGGCGGTTGGCCCTTATAGGGAGGACCCGCATGAAACAGAGTGCGGGCCGGAAGATTCGATACCGCGTCTTCAAGGCGAACCAGACGAATAAGCCTAGCTTCATTGGACATCCATACATCTCCGAACATAACTGTTGATTGGAGCGACGAAAATGTCGCGCTTTTAGCTCAGTATGCTGAACAATTCACGGCACCGGGCGGCCGGAAAAACCAAGGTAAGCAAACTAATTTACTAATGTTCCATCTTTAGGACTAGTCTAATTAGGTTTCTTTTTGAATGTCAACGAAAGAATGGGCACAAAAATGGTCTAGACAAGTGAAACCCCTGGTAAATGCTGGCTTACAGCTAGAAAAGCTAGGGAAAATACCCATGAAATAAAACCCGGAAGAACAGCGCTTTGTGCATCGCACAATGAGTTTTATATCGGCATTTCTATGTCGTTCTCATGGATTTTTTAGAATGTGTGCACTGAATGTCAGTGTCGAGAACGATCATTAATGTTTGCGTTATATGCTCGACTTTTTGCCTTACGGCAGCACACGTATGAAGCCGCTTGATCAAGCGGCTGAAGTCAGTCTCGACGACCTGTAGCGAGAAAGCTCGCTACCTTGAAAGAAACGCGGATGTTGACGCTATCCAAGATATCCTTGCTGAGGAAGAGTAAAGAAAAGACTACCCTTCCAATGCCCGCAACGCAGCCTCGGGCTCGCGGTCCAGCACCCTTAGCAAGGCCTTGGCGGCCCCGGTCGGATAGCGCTTTCCTTGCTCCCAGTTGCGTATCGTTTCAATGGGAACATCGATACGCTGGGAAAATTGCGATTGGCTCAACCCCAAGCGCTTGCGAACACGCACGGTGAACCTCGCAGCGTCTTGCAAAGCGTCTTTGTCGTCGGCCAGTTGGTGTTGGGCGATTTGCCGTTCGGTTGTAGCGTCTACCCTGGCGAGATCGACCTTTCCCTGCCGCAACGAAGCTGGCGCAGATGGATCAATTTTCGTTCGTACGATTTTCATAACGATGGACCTCGCGCTGGTTGGCCTTTCGAGCGGAAAAAATACGTACCGTGTGATACCTGGGTGTATATTGCTCTTGATCTCGTCCCACTCGAACACTACATTGCAATTGTAGTTCAATGAACCACTCCGTCAAGTTGCTTTTCTGAGCTGAGGTTCAAGAACTATAGAAAGGTTTTACAAGCGCATGAAGCCCCAAAGACTCTTTTGCCCGCCCGTGTAAACCCCACAAGTAGGCATGCCAGCTCTCACCCTGTTGTGATTTGCAAGCAATCCAATTGAAGTAGGCCAAAAGCAATTCAGTGGTACTGGATCAGCCCTGGGTGGTCGGCGTTTTGGAAGATGGTGCGCACCCGCCCCTGCCAGGTTTCGGCAAAGGCCGCCTGCTGCTCGGGCGTGGCGTCGGCCTGCAGCGCAGCAAAAAGCTGGGGCATCATCTGTGCCGACGGCGGCACCACCGACGCATTGAAGCTGACCGTAACGCCCTGCCCCGTGTCGAGCCGCTCGAAGCGGATCTCGCCCGCGATGGGCTGCTCGAAGTGCATGAGGTTGCGCCGGTCGAATTGCCCGCGCAGGCCCTTGAAGCCAGTATCCGTCGTGGCCCCGGTAATGAAGCCCGCCACACTGGCAATAACACCCGTCACGCCTTCCACAGCGCTATTGCGAAACGAAACCGCAATGCCGCCTCGGGTGGGAGCCTCATCGCCATACAGCCGTTTCAAGGCGCGCGTGGTCATCAGCCAGGCTCCCGCCACCGTCGGGCAGGAATGCCCGGTAAGCTTCACCACCTCGGCATAGGAATATTCGATAAGACCATCTTCGGCCGAACCCAGCAGCCGGGAAAGCGGATCACGCAGCGTAATGGTGGGAATCTGATCGAAAAAACTGGGGTAAGCCATGTTGAGCGCATCCATGATGACAAGACCACAGATACTGTATCGCGACGCGATAAGAAACGCGTGATAGACCCGATTGAGGTTGTGGTTTCAGATGTGAGTTCGCGACCCACCATTTGCGACTGGCAGGCCGTAAGATTTGGGCCCCGCGTCGATATCCGCGTGCGGTGCCCAGGCAAGAGCGGCGGTCCTTCGTGTAATGACTCTAGTCATGCCCCCTAAATACCATCAGGCCACGGCAGGCTGCGAATCAGGCTTTTTGCCTTTGAACGGCTTGACTTTGATTTCACCTTCACGCTTTCGGGCCTGGGCGATGTCATAGCTATTCTGCATTCGCATGAGTGTGTCCATAGACACGCCAAAGGCCTTTTCAATCCGCAAGGCCATCTCCGACGAAAGATGTGAACGCTCGTTGAGCAGCGTCGAAAGCGTAGCCCGTGTTACCCCTAGCGCTTCCGCCGCCGCCGTTACCGACAGGCCGAGCGGCTCGATAATCTCGTGCTTAATAAATCCGCCCGGATGCGCGGGGCTCTTCATGCGAAAACCAGCAGCAGAGTTCATGGTCACCTTCTAGTGATAATCCTCATAATCAAGGTCGATGATCTCGAGCCCATCTTGAATGATCCGAAACGTCATCCGCCAATTTTTCGTTACGGACAAGCTCCACGTACCCTGGCGGTCGCCAATCAGCGTATGAGCTTTCCAGCTTGGCACCGTACGCAGCTCATTCTCTCGCTCCATCTCCTGAAGGAAAGTGACCATGCGTCTGATTTTTGGCACAACGGCGGGTTGTAGACCGCTGGCATCATCATGCTCAATGAAGCGTCGCAGCCCCTTATGGATCACGTTTCTGATCTTCATGTAATATGCAAATTAACAGGAGGTTCGTTCGGTGTCAAGTTACGCAATACATTCGCCGGTGCGGCTGAATCATTGGATTGTTAGTATTCCAGCATCTCAAGGAACTAGGTATTCGTAGAAGCCGACCCGTACTCGAACTTGACCAACAGGCGCACTGCTTCCTTAGATCTATTGAGCAAGCTTTCCAAGAAGACATGCCTGCCAATAGTCCTCTCCCCACCCCTACTATCCTTCACGGCTCGCGTGCGCCCTACGACTAGGCGCGGTGTGTGTGGCGATGGGAAGTGGAAGCGGTATGTCGTGGCCGTCTTCCACCAAGCCTTCATAGTTATAGACTTGCTGCGACAGGCCAACGTGGGGAACCGAGCTGGATCAGTATCTACCCCTCGCCCTGAAAGTCAGATACAATTCAAGTAACAAGACCCGCCAAGGCTATGCGCGCAAGCGTATCCTCAAACCGGCGGGTTACTCATTTCTGGGGCCAGTGCATCGTCAGTCGACAGGCCACTCTACGGCATAAGCGTGCTATGACGACGCCGAAACTTCCATTCACAAAACCCTCAACGACCTACGGCCAACAGATAGCCATCCTCCGGCAACGTGGTATGCGTGTCGATGATGAAGAAGTTGCCAGGTTCTACCTTCAACTGAATCGAACCGGGACTCGCGGAACCTGTTTTACTTTAACCAAACAGCCTCTGCGATTCCCGGTTCGATTCAGCCCACTACCGCCCGCCGCTACACCAACAACCCCTGCCGACTCAACAGATCAAGCAACTTACCCACAATCTTGTCCGCCGTGGCGTCCAGGTTGCGTTGGCCTTTCAGGGATTTGCCGTCGGTGAAAGGGAAGTCGCCTCGATTCAACGCATCACGTAGCAAGGTGGCCAATTGCTTGCGGGATCGGCTGCCGTCGATATGGGGCAGCAGAAAGGCCTCGGCTTCTTTTAGCTTAAGGTTGATGCTGTCATGCCACAGGTTGTACATTCCCACGCCAAAAGCCGGGTCCTGGCGTTGCTGGTGAATATGCGCCATGCCCTGGATGAGCTGGGGCGCGCCCTGCCCCGCCGCACCGGCGGCCTGTGAAGCATCAGCTTCAGAACCCTTCAGCTCACCGGGCGAAACCACCGATTCCGCCTGTTCGTAAGGTGAAGCCTCAAACGCGTAGCGCAGGCTGTTAAGCCGGAACAAGGTCTGCAAAGCGTTCAACACCACGTTACGCGCAGCCGCATCATCGCCGGCTTCGGGCAACCCCGGTTGTACCCGCGCCAGCAAGGTGTCAAAGCTTAAGCTGGCGGGCCATGCACCTGACAGCGCCTGCACAATGCCGATGACGGCGGCCTCGCTGGTATACAGGGGCCGATTCTTGTAACTGCGAAAGGCACGCCTGCCCGCAGGCGCGTTCGCCTCGGGCTCGACCTCGGTAAACTGCCCCGCCCAACGCAATTGAGCCAACTGTTCTGTTTCGACGCTGGCTAGAATCTGCTGCACCCTTTCCTGATGCACCACCAAGCTCTTGCGAAAGTTGCGCCCCACTGCAAAATCCAGGTACTGCTGACGCATCTCGCGCGGCTGGCCCAAGGCCACCAGGCTATGGTTCAACTGTACGTTTTGCCCATAGGTGGCCGACATTTCCACATGCGGCTCGACGTCGCCCACATGCGCTAGGCCATGCTGACTGGCCAGGCTGGCAAACTCCAGTAAATAGCAGGGGTTATTGAACGCTTCGAGATATTCGTGGGCAATGTAGTAATCGGACTGCTTGCGCAACTGCGCCACGGCCCCACGCAGGGAAGGCGCCAACGGATTGTTGCCGGCCAGCCCCTCGGAAAGCAGATTCAAAACCGCCTTCGCACTGGCCAGCTTGTCTTCCTCGGACTCCACACCGTGGCTGTGCAACAGCATGGCGTCGCGCACGATGTCGCCCGCCTTCCAGCCTGGATACGTGTTGTAGCTGATGTAGCCCAAGCCCAGGGGCGACAGGTTTTCGCGCAGGATGCGCATCATGGCCTCGCGCACCTCGGGCGGCACCCAACTGAATACGCCATGCGCAATGATGTAGTCGAACTGGCCGAACTCGGGCGTGATGTCGGTAAGGCTCATCGCGTGCAGATGCAGTTTTCCGATGCCCAGGGCTTCGATCACTCCCTTGCCCTGCTCCACCTGCACCGAAGACAAATCCACACCCACCACGTGCGCCTTCGGGTAAGCCACCGCAAAAGGCAGCAAGTTGCCGCCGCCTGCGCAGCCCAACTCCAACACGCGGGCGTTTTCCAGGGGTACCGAGCTTAGGCCATACAAGTGCGCGGCCGCGCGCAGATGCCCCGGAGAAGAAAACGGAAAGGCATTCGAAGTGTAAACGCGCTTGTCATAGGCTTCGGTAATTTCCCGGTTTGCCTGCTGCGTAGCGTTCTCAATGCCGTCGACGGGCTCTTGCATGGTGGTCAATTCTGGCTCCTGATGGAGAGTGGCGCTCTGCAATTTGCAACGGCAAGCAGGCAGCGCTCGAAATGCTGGAAAAACAACAGCATAGCGCCCGCAAGCAGCTGGAAAAGCGCAGAACAGAACGGATTTGTCGGCTTATACCGTTCTTCGAACGGTTCCACCCATGAGTACGCCACCTGTGCCATTGGCGCCACCCGCGCGCTGGTGTCGCGCTATTTGAATACTGAATACGTCTTCAATGCATTGAGCGTCGAGTATCTGCAGCGTCCAGCGTTTCAGATCTGCCATCAGGCCACTGCAGGCTGCTTGCCTTTGAACGGCTTGACTTTAATTTCACCTTCACGCTTCCGGGCCTGGGCAATGTCATAGCTGTTCTGCATTCGCATGAGCGTGTCCATTGACACGCCAAAGGCCTTCTCCGAGGATAGGTGCGAACGCTCGTTGAGCAGCATCGAAAGCGTAGTCCGTGTTACCCCTAAGCCATTGCGGCGTGGTTGAATTCTCGTTGTTTTTCCAATTGCTCCGTCATTGATATATCGCGTATTGAAATGGCCCCTGAAGCTTTGGGCTAAAGGGGCCAGCTTTACTGACTTCTTATCCCGGCTCAAGTCTTTTCAGATGGACGAAAAGTTTGGGCCAGTTGAAACCTACCAATCCTCGTTGCGAATTAACGCAGCAGCGACAGCACAGTCTGCGGAACCTGATTGGCTTGTGCCAGAACCGAGGTACCAGCCTGCTGCAGGATCTGCGCGCGGGTCATGTTGGAGACTTCGACTGCGTAGTCGGCGTCTTCAATGCGCGAACGGGCTGCGGACAGGTTGTTGACGGTGTTGTTCAGGTTGGCGATGGTGGACTGGAAGCGGTTTTGAATCGCACCAAGCTCGGAACGCAGGCTGTCAACATTCTGCAACGCCTTATCAAGCATAGCCAACGGATCTACCGTCATGGCCGCATTTTCAGCCGTGCTCTTGGTTACGGTGATATTGCCGGTCGAAGGATCGGTTGAAATAGTGGCACGTGTGTACGTTGTTTCACCATCGGCGTTAGAGCCTTGAACGACGTACTGCGTGTTTCCGTCGGCGTCTTCGTAGCTATGCAGTGACTCACCAGTACCAAGACCGGAAATAACTCCGTTCGCCGTGCCCGTCACGAGCTCAGTGATTTCTTTACCGGCACCGGCGTCGACCAGAGATGCATCAACTTGTGTGCTGCTGGAGTTCCAGGTGATGTTAGCGGGGTCAGTTATATCAGCTTCAAAATAATTACCATCGCTATCCTCAACGACGTAGCCTTTACCATCTGCCAGAGCGAAAAGATTGACAGCAGTCGGCGCAGAATCCAGGTTGTCGTTGTGCAGGTCGACGTCAGGAGTTGCAGTAAAGGTACCTACTTGAATTCGGGTAACTGCGGCGCCGACGTTGTCGGCGCTGATCTGGTCCAGATTAGCGGGCACATCAACGTCAATGGCGTCCCATGAAAACGTGTAGTCTGCTGGGTCTGCTGGGTCACCGCCACCGTTAAGCGTAGCCGAACCGGTAACGATATAGTAGTTATTATCGCTTGCTTTGACGGCGAACGACTGCGTGCCAGTCGGGTCATTGGTTCGATCCGTCAGCTGGTAGAGCGTGCCTAAGTCAAGATCAAGGTCTGTTGTGTTATTCCCAGAGCCATTGTTGGTAACGACGGTAACTAAGTCAGCAAGATCAACAGCTTCGGAGCCATCAACGGTGCTGTATACCGGCAGGCTTGTGACCGGGCCACCATCCACATCAACAGTGGTGTCAGCTACGGGGCCTGCAGACGAGTCCCAGACCCATTTTTCTGTTGCTGCGTTAAATTCTAGAGCATAGAATTTACCGTCTTCGGCCTTCACCACAAATTCGCCTGCCGTTTTTGATGCCCAAAGCGGGTCGTCGGCATCCAGTGCGAGAGTAGTGCCGCCAGGGTTGGACACCGCATAGGAGTTGGCAGCGATGTTGACGGTAGTAGTCGTCTCGATTTCGTTGCCTGTTGTGATCGCCGTCATCTCCTTGCCGGTGATCGCGCCTTCGATGTTGAAGGTGCTCAAACCCAGGGTGGTAGAGTTAATCTGGCGCAAGTTAACAGAGATGGTTTCCGCATCACGTGATCCAACCTGCACGGTCAGATCATTTTTTTGAGCCAGCACCTTGACACCGTTAAACTGTGTCTGATCCGACACTCGGTTAATCTCATCCAGGCGCTGCGTAATTTCAGCTTGAATGGACTCCAGGTCGGTCTCCGAGTTCGAGCCGTTAGCGGCCTGAACCGACAGTTCACGGATGCGCTGCAGGTTATTGTTGATTTCGTTCAGTGCGCCTTCGGTCGTCTGAGCGATGGAGATACCATCGTTGGCGTTACGAGCGGCTTGGGTCAGGCCCTTGATGTTGGCCGTGAAGCGGTTGGCGATGGCCTGGCCGGCGGCATCGTCCTTGGCACTGTTGATGCGCATGCCGGAAGACAGGCGCTCAATGGCCGTGCCCAGGGCGCTTTGCGACTTGGTCAGGTTGTTTTGCGAAACCAGAGCCAGGTAGTTGGTATTAATAACAGACATGGATTACTCCTGTAGGGAAAAGGCGGCATAACCGCCGGTTGACCAGGAAAGCCCGTTTCCGGGTGGAATCCTGGCCCTTCACCTGGGTGTTGGGCAGGCCCGGTATTTCCTGTACAGCCTGGATTACGGAGCCCGATGTTTTTACTTTAGGGATAAAAGCGCCGTTTCGTGTGGCTTTAGCGCGGATTTACTTTTTTGACAAACCCTGCCGGCGAAACAAAATCGACTGCTTGATGTACAGGTTGACGGCGAGCGGCGAGGGAAGTTTAGGGTTTGACCTTAGCTGGTTGTAAAGCTACGGTCGGCTTCTACGAATACCGATTTGTTTGAGAAAGTAGGAGGTAACGTGCGATTTCCGGTAGTGCTACATACAGACGACGGCGTCCGATACGGCGTTACGGTGCCCGATTTACCCGGCTGCTTCTCGGCGGGCGATAGCTTTGAAGAAGCGCTGGAATCCGTTATAGAAGCGATTGATCTGCATCTTGAAGGTTTGGTGGAAGACGGTCACGACATACCGCTACCACTTCGCATCGCCACACACCGACGTAATCCTGAGTTTATCGACGGCGTGTGGGCGATCGTTGACGTTGATACTTCACGCTTCGACGGGCGCACTGAAAAAATCAATATCACCGTTCCGCGCCGGGTATTGGCAAAAATTGATAGCTACGTGAAAGCACACGGCGCCACACGCAGTGGGTTTCTTGTGGAAGCGGCTCGCAGGGTTATGGAAGGTCGTTCTTAAGCTGTTCTCGAGTGCCTTAACGACCGGACAGATCCTCCACGCTCAATGCATGGAAGACGTCTTCAAATAGCGCGGCACGTTGGCTACGCAGGCTCACCGCTTTTTTATTCAACCGCAGAACCGTGCCATGTTTGTCCGTACCGTCGTTGGCTGTGAAGCCGCCCTGGGCGAATTCAACCCTGGTTGCCGCGCCACCGCTAGCAAACAAAGGCGCTTTCGTTACTATTGAGAGGCTTTATTAACTTAAGTTACTTAACTGCATATTTAGAACCTCATACGCGAATACAGATGAAACTTCACTTCAGAACAGGAAACAGGGCAGCATGAACAAAAGCCAGTTTTAAGCACTCTCCAATGTCCAAGGCTTTATTGACTGGCAGGTTTCTCGTCTACCGCAATTGAAGGTCAGCCTACACCTCTTCCCTAGCCGCTTTGTCCGGGTGGCTTACAGCAGAATGTTGAAGGCTTCGAAGCATTACTACCCAGCTATCGTTGGAGCACGAGCTGGAACGAGTCCGGTGTCAGACATGATTCTTGCGACTGGGAAAGTACCCAAGAATCTCTTGACCGCTTGCGCAAATGGCTGACCCAGGCATTACAGGAAAAAAATGACACCGAGCTGCGAGAGGCTTGTTTGCAGTACTCCACAGTTTCGTGAAGAAAACCGACAAGACACCGCTTAAAGAGCGGCGCTTGGCGGAACGCCGTCTAAAGGAGATTAAAGATGAAAACGCACAAACAGCTCGTTGAAGAGATGCTCAAGGATCCCGCTGTGCGGGCGGAGTACGAGCGTATTGAGCGCGAAGAGATGCCTATGCTCGACGCGATCCTGAGGGCGCGAGCCGAAGCTGGACTGACACAAGCCCAAGTGGCCGAACGCATGGGTACTCAAGCGCCTGCCGTGGCACGTTTGGAAAACGCCTTGGTGACGGGTAAGCACTCACCCTCGGTCGCCACCTTGCAAAAATACGCTGCAGCTTTGGGCAAACGCCTGGAAGTCCGTTTTGTCTGAGCGTTTTTTTGCCGCACTACTCGGTACACTGCCTAGTGGCTTACCCCCTTGGATGAATTCCTGTAATACCCTATGATCGGCAGCGATCCCGACGCCTATGGCGCCTATGGTAATACCTGTAAAATTAGGGTATTACCACATGACATGGGAGTGCACCATGACAACACTCACTAGCAAGGGACAGGTCACTATCCCAAAGTCGGTGCGCGATCTGCTCGGGCTGCATCCCGGTGCTGAAATCGGTTTCGAAATTGCAAACGATGGCCGCGTATACCTGCAGCACAAGGCTTCGGGTATCGAACCTCAAAGCCGCTTCAGGAAACTTAGAGGGTCAGCCAAGGGAAGCATGTCCACTGATCAGATCATGCAACTGACACGCTCAGCGAATAAAAAACAGTGACCACTCTGATCGACACCAATATCTTGTTGGAGGATGTTCCTTTATTAACCCGTGATGCCAAGCGATATCGCAGTTATTTCCCGACTCTTTCGCTAATCAGTCCAGAACCTGCGGGCAAGCGGATCAATTAAGCAACACGGCAAGGCACTCGTCATAGAAGGGCCGGACGAAATCCATTACCCGAATTTAGTTGGGCACATTTTTAAGCAGCAGAAGCCGCCGATCAACTATCGCTAAGGCACATACGCCAGGCGTAAGCCGCGTGGCGTTGTCGCGTGTGCTGCACGGACACGCAGCCATTTCAGTTGAACTGGCTCTCAGGCTAGAGGCGTGGCTGCGCAAGCCAAACGGCAAAGGCCCCAGTGCAGAAACATGGCTGCCAACGACCACCGTCATGTCAGCCGAACGGATATCCCGCCGTCTACGCTCATCGGGCTCCCGGTCATGAAGCTGGATCGATCAGAAAGGAGGAACAAGGCTGCCTGCGCAATCTCCTTGGGAGTTGCCATTCGCTTCATGGGATGCAAACTGGCGATGAACTCCAAAGCGGCCGGGTTTCCTTCACCGCCGCTTGGCGTGATCGTGCCGCCCGGCAATAGCGCATTGACGCGTATGCCCTCGACGGCGTGGTCCGACGCCAGCGACTGCACCAAGCCGATCAATCCCGCCTTCGATGCCGCATAAGCTCCCATACCCGGCATGCCACCGTTGCTGAAACCCACAAATGACGAGGTGAAGACAATAGAGCCTTTCCCGCGCGCCTTCATTGCCGGAATCTGCGCCTTGGCTGCCAAGAACGCACTCGTCAGATTGACTGAAATCACATCGATCCAGTTGCCGATGGTCATATCCGGGACAGGCTGCATCTCGCCCACAATACCGGCATTGTTGAATGCGCCGTCCAATCCGCCGAACTCCTTTGTCGCAAGATCGACAAGAGCATCAGCGTAGCCCTCGTCCCTTACGTTTCCGGCCAAAAACACGGCTTTGCCATTGGCTTGACTAATCGTTTCCGCAAGGGTTTCAAGCTCTCCGGCTCGGCGCGCGCCGAGCACCACATTGGCCCCTTCGGATGCGAACAACCGCGCCGCCGCCGCGCCGATCCCGCTGCTCGCGCCGGTGATGATAATAGTCTTACTTTCCAATTCCATGACGTGTCTCTCCTGAGTAATACGTCATGAGAGTCTATTTGTGCGAGAGACGGTTCTGCTATCCATTTCTTGCTTGCAGACTCGGAAGACGGAGAACGCAAGGGCAGGCCTATTGAGAAGCCATTGGTGCACACAGTGATGGCCCAAATGGGTGGGAGCGCCTCTTCCTTGACGCTCAGCAATGCGTGGTAGTCCTTCTTGGTGCGGATGGGTTTGAGTTCCATGATTCCCTCGGTACGTACTTTTAACGTGTGATGATTGCAGCAACACATATTCATTGCGCGGGAGCGCTATGAGACAGTGATCAACAGATCAAGTGAAAAGGAACGCGTAAACAAAGCGCTTGCATAAAAGCGATTTGTACGTACAATTTGAACTGTGGACATCACATACGATTCAGTCAAGAACAGCAAAAACCTCACTGAGCGCGGATTGTCATTCGATGCTATCAAGCAATTCGATTTTTCTACCGCAGTCATCTATCCGGATATTCGTAAAGATTACGGCGAAACGCGCTACGTTGGCGTCGGACGCATCAAAGAGCGATTGCATGTGGTAGTGTTTACCGAAACAGAAACAGGCTTGCGCGTTATCAGTTTACGCAAAGCCAATAGGCGGGAGATCAATGCTTATGCCAAACACCACCAAGCCCCTGATTGATCACGACGGCGAAGTGCGCGAGCTTACCGAAGAAGATATGAAAAAATTCCGGCCTGCCGCCGCAGTGCTGCCCGGCAGGCTGCAAGCCAAACTGGGCATGCGGCGTCGTGGTCCACAGAAAGGCCCTACGAAGGAACGCATTACCATCCGTCTATCTGCAGACGTAATTAAGAACTTTCGCGCCACTGGCCCCGGCTGGCAATCCCGCATCGATTCAGCCCTGCAAGATTGGCTTAAAAATCACCCGCAGTAACAAGGCAAACGTCAAGAACGCTCCCAGTGCACTTCAATCCAGGGCCAGGCTACGCAAAGTTATGGAAGGCAGCTCTTAAGCCTTGACCTCAACTGCTAGAATCCAGTCGTTCCCAACTACTTTCATCACCCATGCCCGTTCTGGAAGTCAACAACCGGCACATTGATTATCTCGACCAGGGCAAGGGCTCTATCGTACTGCTGATCCACAGCGCGTCCAGCAGCAATCGGCAGTGGCGTCACCTTGTCGACAGGCTTGCGTCGCGCTATCGGGTAATCGCCGTCAATCTGTTCGGGTATGGTCAAACCACGCCCTGGCCTGACGACAAGGCCCAGACAATTCTCGACCATACCGAACTGGTGCTGGCGCTTATGGATATGATCCCCGGCCCGGTTCACCTGGTGGGCCATTCGTTGGGCGGAGTCGTGGCGATGGAAGTTGCCCTTCTCCGATCCAATCAGGTGGCAAGCCTTGCCATGTACGAGCCCAACCCTTTTCATCTGTTGCAGCATCATGGCGACACAGAAGGCTTTGATTGCATGGTGGCCATGATGGACGAGACGGAAGCGCTTTACCGACAGGGCCTGCTTGAGCAAGCTGCGCGCCACTTTATTGTGTTCTGGTCCGACGAAGCCAGTTGGAACGCGCTGCCCGAAGAGCGCCGGACCCGCTTTGCGGCGTCCATAGGCGCCAGCGTGCATGAGGGACGAGCCCTGCAAAACAACACCACAAAGCTTGGCGATTACGCCGGGCTGACCCTGCCCAGCTTATTGATGTACGCGCGCGATACGCTGCCGGCCATACATGCGGTACAGCAGGTGCTAGTGCAAGCCTGCCCGCATTGGCAGGTTCATGTATTCAACGAAGGTGGGCACTTGGCGCCGCTGACGCATGCTGATCAGGTCAATGCTCAGATTGAAATGTTCCTCGACGCGCAGCCAGTGTATTAAGCAAGGTGGTAATTCGCGAGACACGTCTGTGTGCTCATAAAGTCTCCAGTACGACAAAATTAACGTCGAGACGATTTAAAGGAGTCCGCCATGGAACTCAAACCCATCCACACCAAGAAGGACTACCAGGCAGCGCTGGCTGAAGTGGATCGCCTGTGGGATGCTCCCGCCAAGTCGCCCGCCACTGATCGGCTTGAGGTGCTGTCTTTGCTGATCGAACAGTACGAGCGCGAACATTTTCCAATGGCAGACCCGGACCCTATCGAATTTCTGACCCATATCATGGAGTCACGCAACCTGACACGCAAAGACTTGGAGCGATTGCCTGATTCAGAATGACACTGGGCAGAATCCCAAGGGCCAATCCGTTCAAGATCACTATGCCGTGTGCTGCCATTTCGCAAGCCCGCTCACACCTGACTCAAACTATCCCCAAAAGCTCCTTCAACTGCGCCGCCTTGGCACGACTGACGGGGATGAGCGACTGTTCGTTGTCTTCCATCGACAAGCTGGTGGAATCCTTGTTGCGCACCAGCTCGACAATATGCGGGATGCTGACAATATGGCTGCGATGAACGCGTATATACACGTCAGGGTCCAAGCGGCTTTCAAGGTCTGACAAAGATAGGTTGGATAAGTACCGCTCGTCCTTGGTGGCAATGGTGGTGTAGTGGCCATCGCCCTGAAACCGCACTACCTCGGGCAGGTCGATAAGCACGACGCGGTTCTTGCGAAATACGGGAATTTTGTACAGGCGCCGGGGCGGTACGGGCTGTGCCGAAATGGCCGGGCCCGGCAGCGTGGTTACATCGGTTAAGTCGTAGAACACCATGCAGGTGCCCAAGATGCCGTCGGCGCCCACCATTTTTGAGGCCTTGATCATCAACACCTTGTCGGGGATGTTGATCATCATGGCCACCGGCGGTGGCGACTTTACCGGGCAGCCCACAGGGTCTTGCGAATCGAGGATGAAGCTGAGCTTTCCACGGCTGCGCTCTGGGTGAAGCTGCAACACATTCAGCCCCAACAACCCGTTCTTTTTAACGCCCAATGATTGCTCTGCCGCAGGCCCAAGAATCTGCATGGCAATGTCGTTCAGCGCGGTAACGCGATTGGACATATCCAGCCACACCATGCCCGGATTGAACTGTTCCAGGCGGTGCTGGAATGTTTCGTTTACTGGTGTCTCCCGCATCGCACACTCCCCAGGCTCTGTCCGGCCAATTTATAACGAAGTGTTACATAAATCTTTCAGGAAAGCCTTGGCATAAAGGCTTCTTCGGCGTGGTGGCTCGTTCCATGGCAGCCCCCTGCTATGAAGCCCCTGCTATGAAGCTCTGTCATGAAGCTCTGTCATGAAGCCCCTGCTATGAAGCTCTGTCATGAAGCTCTGTCATGAAGCCCTGCCATGTAGCTCTTGTCACGAAGCACTTGCCACGAAACCCCGGTCACGAAAACCTCGCTATGGCAGCCGCCAAGATCGCCCGCCTAAAACCTCGACGAACGCAATTCGCGCTGGATTCAGGGCCGTCTACGCTGGCAAACCGCAGTTCGTGCAATTGAATTGAATCGCGCCAATGGTTGATGCCATGCTTCATAGCACATCACAAAAAAACAATATAACAGACGGAGACAATCATGATCCCTCATCGGTTCGAATACCATGCCCCCCGAAGTCTGCCCGACGCGATCAGCCTGCTTGGCCAATATGGCGATGATGCGAAGCTGCTCGCCGGCGGGCACAGCTTGCTGCCCATGATGAAACTGCGTTTTGCGCAGCCGGGGCATTTAATCGACCTGGGCAAAATCGACGGCCTCAAGGGTGTTCAGGAAACGGGCGGCAAAATCCGCATCGGCGCCATGACGACCGAGAACGAGCTGATCTGGTCAGAACTGCTTCAACAGAAATGCCCCCTGCTGGTGGAGGCCGCAAGGCTTATCTCCGACCCCCAGGTGCGCTACATGGGCACGCTGGGCGGCGATATTTCCCATGGTGACCCGGGCAATGATCACCCGGCCATCATGCTGGCGCTTGGGGCCAGTTTCGTGTTGTGCGGCCCCGGCGGAGAACGCGTTGTGGCTGCGGAAGACTTTTTCCTGGGCACCTATTACACCGCCCTGGAACCCACCGAAATACTCACGGAAATCCGCATCCCCACGCCCGCTCCGGGAACGGGGTATTGCTACAGCAAGCTCAAGCGCAAAACCGGCGATTTTGCCACGGCGGCCACGGCCGTTTTGCTACGCATGAATGGCACAACAGTCGAACAGGTTTCCATCGCGCTGACCAACCTGGGGCCCACTGCCCTCAGGGCAAGCGCTGCCGAAACCGCCTTGTTGGGCCAAGAGCTTAACGACCAGGCCATCGCACATGCCGCAAAACTGGCGATGTCTGTATGCGAACCCGCCGCCGACCTGCGCGGCGACGTGGAATACAAGACCGCCATGGCCGGCGTCATGACAGAACGCGCCCTGCGCACCGCCTACTCAAGAGCCTCGCGCTAACCGGAGACCCGACATGAGCAATAAAACCCTAGTGTCTTTTACCCTGAACGGCTCCGCCACCGACGTGGCCGTCGAGCCCCGCGAGCTGCTTATCCACACCCTGCGCGAGAAATGCCGCCACACGGGCCCCCACATTGGATGCGAAACCTCGCATTGCGGAGCCTGTACGGTCGACATCGACGGCATGTCGGTGAAGTCTTGCACCATGCTTACAGTGCAGGCCGAAGGGGCCGAAATCCTTACCATCGAGGGCCTGGCGCAAGGCGGCGAGCTGCACGCCATTCAAAAGGCCTTCACGGAAGAGCACGGCCTGCAGTGCGGCTTTTGCACGCCGGGCATGATCACGCGCACCTACCGCTTGCTGCACGAAATACCAGACCCCACCGAAGAGGAAATCCGCTACTGGCTCGCGGGAAACCTGTGCCGCTGCACGGGGTATCAGAACATCGTCAAGGCGGTTCAGCACGCAGCCAAAACACTTAGGGGCGAAACGGTCGAATCCTCCCACCCCCTCATGACAGACGTCGCCAACTAAAGAAGCCAGGAGACCGAAATGGACGCACTCGATATCGATCGCCTGACCAAGCTGGAAGGCATAGGCTGTTCGCGCAAGCGCCGCGAAGACCCGCGTTTCATCCAGGGCAAGGGAAACTATGTAGACGACATCACCATGCCGGGCATGTTGTTCGGCGCCATGGTGCGCAGCCCCTATGCCCATGCCCGCATTCTTGGCATAGACAAGTCGCGCGCGCTGGCGCTGCCCGGGGTGCACGCCGTACTGACCGCAGACGACCTCAAGCCGCTAAGCCTGCACTGGATGCCCACGCTGGCCGGCGACGTGCAGGCCGTGCTGGCCGATGAAAAAGTATCTTTCCAAAACCAGGAAGTGGCCTTTGTCGTAGCCGACGATCGCTACATCGCGGCCGATGCCGCCGAACTGGTCGAAGTGCAATACGAAGAGCTGCCCGCCGTGGTGGACCCGATCAGGGCGCTGGAACCCGACGCGCCGGTAATACGCGACGACCTGCAAGGCAAGGACAGCGGCGCCCACGGCGCACGACGCCACCACAACCATATTTTCACGTGGCAGGCCGGCGATAAAGACCGCACCGCGCGGGTGTTTGAAAACGCCGACGTTACCGTGAAGGAATCCATCCTTTACCCGCGTGTACACCCATGCCCGCTTGAAACCTGCGGATGCGTGGCGTCGTTCGACAAAGTTCACGGCAACCTTACCGTCTACCTTACCTCTCAGGCGCCGCACGTGGTGCGCACGGTGGTCGGCCTGCTGTCTTCCATACCCGAATCGAAGATACGCATTGTGTCGCCAGACATCGGCGGCGGGTTCGGCAACAAGGTGGGCGTGTATCCGGGGTATGTAACGTCCATTGTGGCTTCCATCGTGCTGGGCCGCCCAGTTAAATGGATAGAGTCCCGCATCGAAAACCTCAGCGCGACCGCCTTCGCCCGCGACTATCACATGACCGGCGAAATAGCCGCCGACGCCGATGGCCGCATCAAAGCACTGCGCGTACACGTTACCGCCGACCACGGGGCGTTCGACGCCTGCGCCGACCCTACCAAGTTTCCCGCCGGCATGTTCCATGTCTGCACCGGCTCGTATGATATTCCCAACGCCTTTGTTTCTGTCGACGGCGTCTACACCAATAAGTTTCCGGGTGGGGTCGCCTACCGATGTTCATTCCGCGTGACCGAAGCGGTGTATATCGTCGAGCGCATGGTTGACATCCTGGCGCAGAAACTGGGCATGGACAAGGCCGAAATCCGGCTCAAGAATTTCATACCCGCCGACCGCTTCCCGTATCAAAATCCATTGGGCCTGGAATTTGACTCGGGCGACTACACAACCGCCCTTCGCAAGGTGATGGACGCCGTCGATTACCCAGCCCTGCGAGCCGAACAAGAACAAAGGCGTGCCGACCCCAGTGCCGAATGGCTGATGGGCGTGGGCATCTGCACCTTCACCGAGGTGGTGGGCGCAGGCCCCTCGAAAATGTGCGACATACTGGGCATGGGCATGTTCGACTCCTGCGAAATCCGGGTTCACCCCGATGGCTCTGCCATCGCCCGCATGGGAACGATCTCTCAAGGTCAAGGGCACGAAACCACCTACGCCCAGATCATTGCCACCGAGGCGGGCATCCCCGCGTCGGTGATTGAAGTAGAAGAAGGCGACACCTCCACCGCCCCCTACGGCCTGGGCACCTACGGGTCGCGCTCCACCCCGGTAGCGGGCGCCGCCATCGCCAGGGCCGCGCGCAAGATTCGCGAAAAAGCACGGCTGATCGCCGCGCACATGATGGAAGTGGCGCCCGACGACGTCGAGTTCAACCTTGACCGCTTCGTGGTCAAGGGCTCGCCCGACCAAGCAAAAACACTTAAGGAAGTTGCCCTGGCGGCCTACAACAATGTGCCTGAAGGCATGGAAATGGGCCTGGAGGCGGTCGACTATTACGACCCGCCCAACTTTACTTTCCCGTTTGGCGCCTACCTGTGCGTGGTCGATGTCAACCGATATTCGGGCGAAACCAAGGTAAGGCGATTCTATGCGCTGGACGACTGCGGCACACGCATCAACCCCATGATTATCGAGGGGCAAATACACGGTGGACTGACCGAAGGCTACGCCGTGGCCATGGGCCAGGAAATGCCTTACGACGAGGCCGGCAACCTGCTGGGCGCAACCCTGATGGACTATTTCCTGCCCACCTCGGTTGAAACGCCAAAATGGGAAACCGACTTTACGGTCACGCCCTCGCCCCATCATCCCTTGGGCGCCAAAGGCGTGGCCGAGTCGCCGCACGTGGGTTCAATTCCCTGCTTCACCTCGGCGGTTGTAGACGCTTTTTCCCATCTGGGCGTCACCCACATGGACATGCCGCATAACGCTTATCGGGTATGGCAACAAAGCCGTGCCTTGGGATTGGATCAACTTTAACCTGACGAGACCACATGCAAGTCACCCTGGACAAAATCTACCCCATGCCTTGCGATGCCGCCACCGCCTGGCAATTTCTGCAAGACATCGAAGGCGTCGCCCAATGCATGCCGGGCGCCAGCATCACCGAACGCATCGACGACAACAACTATAAGGGCGCCGTATCTGTTCGCCTGGGCCCGGCCTCGATGTCTTTCAAGGGCCACATCACAGTCGTCGACGTTGATGCCGACACCCAGACCCTGCACCTGGTCGGCAAAGGCACCGACACCTCGGGAACCTCGGGCGCGTCGATGGACCTGACGGCTACGGTGCGGGCGGCAGGCGAACAATGCGAACTGCTCGGCAAAAGCACGGTCACCATGAACGGCAAGGCGGCGGCATTCGGCGGACGCATGATGGACTCGGTCTCCGAGCAGATACTCAAGCAGTTTGCCGCCAACTTCGCCAAGCAAGCCGCAGCGCTGCAGGCACAGCGCACAGACGGCGGAACAAGCGGCGCCGCGCCCGCAGCCGATACCGTCGGCAACGGGGGCTCCGAGAACAAGGCGGCCGAGCCGCAGCAGCTTAACGGCCTATCTCTGCTATGGGCCGTCATCGCCGACTGGTTTCGAAACCTGTTTACACGCAAGCCCGTGTAAGCCAAGGAGCGGGCCATGTCCTTCGAGCAACGCAACGACATCACCACGCTCAAGGAAGAGCTGAGCCGGCACGGATACGTCGCCGACAACAGCCTGGCAGCGACCCTCTTGCTGGCCAAGGGCCTTGAGAGGCCGGTGCTGCTGGAGGGCGAGGCCGGAGTAGGCAAAACCGATGTGGCCAAGGCAATGGCCCTGGCGCGCGACACGCGACTGATACGTTTGCAGTGCTACGAAGGCCTGGACGCCCATTCGACCCTTTACGAATGGAACTACCAGCGGCAGCTATTGGCGATCAAGCTGCTGGAAGATGACGAGCGCAGCGCGTCGGAAAAAGAAAAAGACATATTTTCCGAAACTTATTTGCTGAAGCGCCCATTACTTGAAGCGATCAGCGCCGAACCCGCCGCGGTGCTGCTCATTGACGAAATCGACCGCGCCGATGAGGCCTTCGAAGCGTATTTGCTGGAACTGCTATCCGATTATCAGGTTTCCATTCCCGAGCTTGGAACGATACAGGCGCGTAGCCGGCCCCTTGTCATTCTTACCTCGAACGGCACCCGCGAACTGTCCGACGCCCTGCGCCGCCGCTGCTTGTATCACTATGTCGACTATCCCGACTACGCCAAAGAGCTCACCATTGTGCAGGCGCGCGTACCCGACGCGCCCACGGCGCTTGCGCGGCAGGTAGTGGAATTCGTGCAGTCATTGCGTGGTCTTGATCTTCGCAAGAAACCAGGTATTGCCGAGACGCTCGACTGGACCAGCGCCTTGCTGCAATTGAACATCAGCACCCTGGACGAAGACGGCACGGAAAGAATCATGGAGACGCTTTCCGCGCTGATAAAAACTCAGGAAGACTGCGCGCGCCTGACAGCCCCCGTACTGAAGAAGATGGTGGCGGCATGTTGACACCCATCAGCTTCCCGGCAGAGCCATCTGCATCTTTGGGCGCCCAGCTTCAGTCCCGCTACGTGGGCTTCGCCGCCTTCCTGCGCGCCAATGGTTTCAAGCACGCCAACGCCTCTACCGCCTTGCAGTCAATACAGTTCGCCGGGCAACTCGATGCCGAGGTGACACGCTGGGCCTTGCGTTCCAGCCTGTGCGGGCGGGCCGAAGAATGGCAGCGCTTCAACGAATTATTCGACCACTGGTTCATGCCCGGCACACATCGGCGTCGTACGGAAATCCGCGCTTCGGGCGGGGGCAAGCTGGACACCAGCCAGACCGCCGCCGGAGACGACAGTGAAGGCATGCCGGTCGATGCCACAGGCGGATCAGATCAAGATTCTCAGGGCGGCGCCAGCCTCGAAGGCGCAAGCCCTCAGGAAGCGTTCAAGCGTACTGATTTTCGCCACCTGTACGAACCTGACTCGATGCGCCTGCTGGACGAACTGATGCAGCGTTTCGTGAAACGGCTCAGGCAGGTCGAATTACGACGCGAACAGCCATCGACCGCCGGCCGCCGCCTGGACCTGGCCCGCAGCGTGCGGCGCAGCGTTTCCTACGGCGGCCTGCCCATCAAGCTGGCATGGAAAGAACCTCGCAAGCAACGCCCCCGGCTGATACTGCTGCTGGACGTCAGCCGCTCGATGAGCCTGTATAGCTTCTTCTATCTCAGGCTGGCGAGAATCTTATCTTCCTTGCTTGAAGACGTGCACTGCTTCATGTTTCATACACGGCTTACCCGCATTACCCATGCGCTGCGCGACCCAGACCCAGCGCGGGTACGTGAAAGCCTGCATCTGCTGTCAAGCGGATGGGCGGGCGGCACGCAAATCGGTGCATCGCTCGAGCAATTCAATCGCGACTACGCGCCCAAGCTGCTGCACGCCCGAAGCTGCGTACTGATCGCCAGCGACGGCTACGACACGGCGCCCGCCCACCGGGTCGCCCATGCACTTAGAACGATACACGGACGGGCGCGCAGCATCGTCTGGCTCAACCCTCTGGCAAGCCGCCCGGGCTACACACCCGCCTCGGCCTGCATGCAGGCCGCCCTGCCCTATGTCGACCGCCTGGTTCCCGCCGGCAATCTGGCCGGCCTCGAAAGGGCATTGCCGGAAATACTGAGGGCTTGCAAATGAACCCGCCTTCCTTCAATGCGGCCTTGCTTGCCGAGGCCTTGCAGCTTTCAGAACGAAACCAGCCGTACGCCTGGGCAACAGTGGTTCGCGCCGCGCCGCCCTCTTCCGCCTATGTGGGCGCACAGGCCATCGTGACCGCCGACGGAATCTTGCACGGCTGGGTCGGCGGCGGCTGTGCGCGCGACATTGTCGTCCGAAGCTGCCTTGAGGCCATGCAAAGCAGAAACTCAAAGCTCGTTCGCATCAGCAATGAGGGCGGCATCAGCGACCCCGGCACCGAGCACCACGCCATGCCGTGCGCCAGCAACGGCGCGCTCGATCTCTTCATCCAGCCGGTCAACCCTGGGCCGGCGCTGTACATAGCCGGCGTGACCCCGGCGGCAAAGGCCGCCGAAGAGTTCGTGGCCATGCTCGGCTGGCGCGTGCTTCATGGCGATCCGGCGAAAGAGGCGCTGTGCCCCGACTACGTGCTGGTTGCCACGCAAGGGGACGATGACATCGGCAACCTCGAGCGCGCTCTAAGAAGCGCTGCCAAGAAGGTATTGCTGATTGCAAGCACCCGCAAGGCAGAATCATTGCGCGAATCCATGCGATACCTGGGCATCACCGAGGCGCGGCTGGCAGACCTGGAAGGCCCCGCAGGGCCGGACATACTGGCCGAGAGCCCGTCAGAAGTCGCGTTGGCGGCCGTTGCCGGGCTGGTGCGGGCCCACCGCAGGGCGGCAGGAATGCCGCAGAACGACACCGGGCAAACCGACGTACAGAAGAACGACACGCGACAAGCCGACACGCAGCAAAACGATATGCGGCAGGCTGACGCGCCTCAAAGCGGCGTACCCGCAATGGACACACAGGAAGCGCGACGAACCGGCCGACATAATGCGGCCGATGGCATACGCGGCGCCGCCCCCGCATACGTCAACCCGGTGTGCCTGCGCCCCATTGACCCGGCAACCGCGCTACACACGATCTTCATCGGAAACTCGGCTCATTACTTTTGCTGCGATGGGTGCAAGATCAAGTTCGAAGCGGACCCCGCAAGATATCTGGGCATTACAGCCCCCGCGCCAAACCCGGAGGCAACATGATTTATTCGGCTGTAGCCCTGGCTGCGGGGGAATCGATACGGATGAATGGGCCCCACAAGTTGCTTCTTCCTGCTCCGGTAGAGCCGGTGGTGCGCCGCAGCATCAGGGCAATTGTTCAATCGGGCGCTCATGAAGTGGTCGTAGTTACGGGCCACAACCACGAACTGGTGGCACAGGCGCTGCACGGCCTGCAGGTGAACATCGTATACAACCCCGATTACCGCGACGGCCAAATGACTTCCGTCAACAAAGGGCTGGAGGCGCTGACTGCGCCCTGCGACGCTGTAATGGTGTGCCTGGCGGATCAAATACTGCTAGTGCCCAACGATTATTCGAGCCTGGCGCTCGCCTACCAACAGCGGCCCCACGGCTCGATACTGGTGCCCTACTTCAAGGGCCGGCGAGGAAATCCGGTTATTTTTAGCAGCAAGCATCTGGAAGAAATATTGCAGGGCCGCCGCAAGCTGGGCTGTCGCAAGCTGGTACAAGAAAACCCCGATGCCGTGTATGTGCACGAGGTGGATCATGACGGCTACGTACAAGACCTGGATACACCCCAGGACTACGCCGAACTGCTTGGCAGGCTGGCGCAATCAGAGCACCTCTACCCATGAAAGGCGGCCTGCTTTCCCTGTGCGCCCATTCTCTTTCTGTGTGCGCCCATCCTGGTCGGCTGTCGTGCGTGGGAATGCTCATTGGCGCCCTGATCGACGCCGGCCAGGGCGGCTTCGTACTGATGGCCAACCTGTGTGCCGGCGCCGGCACGATCAGCCTCGTGGATACCGTGCGCCTGCACTGGCTATGCCTGCCTTTCATGCACGCGGGCATGATTCTTGGCGGCATCATGGGTGCATGTTTTTCCATGGCCTCGCAATCCGCCCTTGGAGCCGCGTCTAAACGCTTGCTTCCAGGCCTGGCGTGCAGCCTTTGGATGCTGCTCGGAATGAACCTCGGCAGCTATCTCTGGCTGCATACGGGGATGCGCCCTACAGACGCGGCCACTACAGCCATCATGCTGCTGGGAATGGCGGCCGGCATGCAGGCATGGGCTTGGCTAAATCGGTTTGCGCGCCGCTGCCCATCTTGACCAAAATCAATATCCCTCGTGCACAAATGGTTAATATGGATTAAAGACTATGTTGTTAACCTGACCATAAGAGGGAAAAAAATGACAATCGAAAAAGCCATGAGCAGCAAAGTCGTCTCCATCGCTGCAAGCGACACGCTTGTACACGCAGTGCGGGTCATGAAAGAGAACAAGATCAAGCACCTTCCCGTGGTGGATGCGTCGGGCGGGTTGGTTGGAATCGTCACCGATCGCGATCTCAAAGAGGCGTCGGCATCAGACGCCACCACCCTCGAGGTGCACGAGCTGGTCTACCTGCTGGACAAAGTCAAAATCGACAGCATCATGACCAAGAACGTCGTCACCATAGAAAAAGGCACGCCACTGAAACAGGCGGCCCTTCTTATGGTCGAGAAAGGCATTGGCTGCCTGCCGGTTGCAGACGGAAAACAGCTTACCGGCATCCTTACCCGCACCGACATCCTGCGCTACTTCGCAGGGCTGTAAGCGGGCTGAACGCCTCCGCCATCAAGCTTTGAGAGCCCGCAATTAACCACCAGGCCGCCGCAAATGGCGGCCTTTCCGTTTATAGCCCGTTCTCGAACCTGGACGGCTCGAAGCCGGCCTCGTTGTCCCGGAACATTTTGTAGATCAGCTCGCGCAGCCATCGGTGGCCCGGGTCGTTGTGGCTGCGCCCGTGCCAGTACTGCGAGATTGTGTATTCGGGAAATGCAATGGGCGGCTCGATTATTTTTAACCGGCTTACCGACAGATACGACTCAGCCAGCATGGTGGGTATGGTCACGATCAGGTCGGTGCTGGCCACAATAAGCGGAATCGCCAGAAAATGCGACAGGCGCAGCGCCACCCTGCGCTGATAGCCCTTTTTGGCCAGAATGCTTTCAATAATTTCGTGCCCCGAGCCGGCGGCCGATACCACGGCGTGCGGCATTGCCAGGTAGTCCTCGAGCGTGATGGCGTCGCCTATGGCGGGATGATCGCGCCGCACCATGCACACGTACGAGCGGCGGAACAGCTGCTGCTGATAGCAGTCGGCGAACAGCCCGTGTATGAAACCCAGGGCCAGGTCCATCTCGCCCGACTCAAGCGCATCGCGCATGTCCCTTACGGGCAGTTGCACGGTATTCAGATTGACGTTGGGCGCGCTGCGGCTCAGCTCATTCAGCAGCGGCGGCAAAAACACCCTGGCGCCGATGTCGGTCATGACCATATGGAAGGTACGCGTCGACGTCCCGGGGTCGAAATCGTGCGTATGGTTGAGCGACTGGCGCAGCAGGCTAAGCGCCTGCAATATCGGTTCTTTGATCTCTTGCGCCAGCACGGTGGGCTCCATGCCGTGCGAGGTGCGCACGAATAATGGGTCGTCCAGCAGTTCTCTCAGCTTCTTCAGGCAGACGCTTAGCGCGGGCTGGGTCACCCCCATGGATTCGGCCGCCGCAGTGACATTGCGGTAGGTCATCATGGCCTCGAAAGCCAGCAGGAACTTGATATTCAGGTCGGTAATATTCATTTTTCGATATACATGACATTACTGATGTGACATGGACAGGCGGGCGCAGCGTCTCTACATTGAAGGTATCGAATGTACTCCGTTTTCACGACGGTACCGAACATATTTCAAGCTGTTATCGAACGGTTGCAACAACCGCATCACCCCGACCCACAGGAGACAAGTAATGAACGACCCCCGTCCATTGCCCCTTGCCCCGGAACGCCGCTGGAAAGGTGAAGGCACCTCCAGGCTGCCGTTCTGGCTCTACACAGACGAAGACATTTACCAGCGGGAACTTGAACGCCTTTTCTACGGCCCCCACTGGAGCTACGTGGGCTTCGCCTGTGAAATTCCCAACCCGGGCGATTTCAAGCGTACCTGGATCGGCGAGCGCAGCGTACTGATCGTACGCGACCGCGACGGCAGCATCAACGCGGTTGAAAACCGCTGCGCCCATCGCGGGGTGCAATTCTGCAAGGAAGCCACCGGCAGCCGAAAGGTATTCGTATGCCCCTATCACCAGTGGAGCTACGACCTGAAAGGCAACCTGCTGGGCGTGCCCTACATGCGGGGAATCAAGGGCAAGGGCGGCATGCCGGAAGACTTCAAGCGCGACGAGCACGGGCTAAGGAAACTGCAGGTCGTAAACCAAAACGGCGTCATCTTTGCCAGCTTCGACCCCAACGTGCCCTCGTTCGAAGAATTCATGGGCCCGACCATGATGAAGTACTTCGAGCGTGTATTTGATGGCCGTGAACTGACTGTTCTAGGATACAACCGCCAGCGCGTTCCCGGAAACTGGAAGCTCATCCACGAAAACCTCAAAGATTGCTACCACCCCGGCCTGCTGCATACCTGGTTCATCAACTTTGGCCTATGGCGCGCCGACAATGAATCGCTAAACGTCATGGACGACAACCATTGCCACTCGGCCATGGTCACGGTGCGCAATACCGGCGGCAAAGGCGAAGCCACCGAGGGCGTATCCAGCTTCAGAGAGCACATGACGCTTAACGACGAACGCTTCCTGGACGTCGAGGAAGAGCACTGGTGGGGCGGCCCGACAGCCGTCATACACAGCATCTTTCCCAGCCTGATCGTCCAGCAGCAGATCAACTCCATCGCCATGCGCCAGGTCATTCCGCGCGGGCCGCGCAATTTCGACTACATCTGGACCCACTTCGGCTACGCCGAAGATACGCCCGAGATGACCGAACGCCGCCTGACCCAGACCAACCTGTTCGGCCCCGCCGGCTTCGTATCGGGCGACGACAGCGAAATCATCGGCATGGTGGAAGACAACATGCACACCGACCAAGACGGGGAAATACTGCTTGAGCTGGGCGGGCGCGACGTCGCCGACACCGACACACATATTTCCGAGACCCTGCTTCGGGGCATGTACAAATATTACCGCAAAGTAATGGAGATATAGGGATGGACGACGTAATGGACCGGAACATGGAAGAGGTGGCGCTTAACCTGGCGGTGCAAAACTTGTACAACGATTACGCCGCCTGTGTCGACAACACGAAGTTCGAGAAATGGCCCGACTTTTTTGCGGACGAGTGCCGCTATCGCATCGTCTCGCGCGAGAACTTCGATGCCGGCTCGCGCATGTCGACGCTTTCGCTGGACAGCAAGGCCATGCTGCTGGACCGCGTCTACGGCATGAACGACACGATTTTGCACGTGCCCTATTACCAGAGGCATGTCATCAGCCCGCCTCGCCTGCACAGCATCGAGGGCAACGTCATACGCTCGGAAGCCAACTATTTGGTGATCCGCTCACGCACTGATTTTTTCTCTGAGGTATTCAACACGGGCCGCTATCTGGACGTCATCGTCAAGGAAGACGACACCCTCAAATTCAAAGAGCGTGTGTGCGTCTTCGACGGCGACCTGGTTCCCAATTCAATTATTTACCCGCTGTAAGGTTTGGCTGCCAAGCGGCTTCGCAATAGCAAAGCACGCGGCCGGAGGCGCATGCAGACAATGGCGGCATCAATAGCGCCGCCGAAAGCCCGAGGCAGCCCGGAACAGATTCATTTTCAACAATAAAGCCCCAGTTGGTGTCTACAAGGCTTGCATCAAGGTAGTAAAGGCATGAAATCCGCAGCATAACTAAATAGAGCATGCGGGGCCGGCTTCCGAGCCGGGCCTGCTAAAAGGAGCTTTAACATGCACAAGAAGTTTCTCAAAAATATTTTCCTGGCTGGCTGTCTACTGGGTTTGGGTAGCGCCGCGCAGGCACAAGAGACAATAAAAATCGGCATTATCCAACCCCTTAGCGGCTCGGTCGCCGCCTCCGGAAACTTCGTCTTGAACGGCGCCCGGATCGCGGTCGACCACATCAACGCCAACGGCGGCGTGCTCGGCGGCAAGAAGCTCGAGCTGGTGGTCGAGGACAACAAAAGCAACCCCACTGAATCTTCAAACGCCGCCGAGAAGCTCATCGTTCGCGACAAGGTTCCGGTATTGATTGGCTCATGGGGCTCAACCTTCACCCTTGCCACCCTGCCCAAGCTAATGGAATACAAGGTTCCGATGGTGGTGGAGACAGCCGGCGCCGACAAGATCACCACTTCGGGCAACCCTTACGTATTTCGCATCTGCCCCACCAACGACATGGAAGCCACCAGCTTCTCGCGGCACATCGAGCCGCTGGGCATCAAAAAAGCCGACATTCTGGTCGTGAACAACGACTGGGGCCTGGGCTCTTCCGCGTCGCTTCAACGCATCATGAAGGAAAAAGGCCTGGAAATCGGCAAGGTCCTGACCATGGATCACAACGCCCAGGACATGACCTCGCAACTATCCGAAATACGCGCGTCCGATGCGGATACCTTGTATATCGTTACCGCAGTCGAGCAACTGACCCTGGTGCTGAAGCAAGCCGAATCGCTGGCCGTCAAGCATAGAATCATCACCTTGGGCGGTTCGCAAAGCCCCGACCAGCTTATTGCACATGCCGGCTCGGCCGCCGAAGGAACCATGCACAACGTCATGTTTGCGCCATGGGTTCTGGAAGCCTCGTCCGACCCCGAGACCGCCAAGTTCTTTGTCGACGAGTGGAACAAACGCAAGCTCGACAAGGCCGGCCTGACGGAAAGCTTCCGTGGGTTCGACGCCGTGCGCACGGTTGCCGCAGCCATCGAAAAAGCCGGCGAGGCCGACTCCGAGAAGATTCGGGAAGCCCTGTGGGATGTCGAACTTACCGGCTTGAACGGCAAGATCAAGTTCAATAAGTCGGGCCCTGAAGGACGTGAGAGCGGCCAAAGCATTCCCAATACTTATCTCGTGAAGATCGAAAACAAAGAAATCACCCTGGTGGAATAGGCGTTCAGCTCCAGCTTGTTGATAAAAAGAATGGAGCCGTCAGTTCGTTCCGCCTTCAAACCGAAGGCGGAACGTTTTTTTTACCGGCCAACGGGTACGCACCGTACTGGACAACAGGCGCTATCCGCTATCGATGAAACCCGGTTCGGCTATGGACGCAATAGGTCAATGACGAAATCCGGCTCGGCAATGGGCACATTCCGTCATCGACGAAAACTGGTTTCGTGGTAATAATAGGCCCTTGTTGAAAACCGGAGCCGCCATGCCGTTCAAGCCACGCACCACGATCAACCGCCCCGTCTTTGCAGCCTCCGCTTTCTTTATATTGGCGCTCGTCCTGTTCGCCATTGTCCTGCCCCACTCCGCGCAACGCCTCTTCAGCGTGGTGCAAGACTGGATCCTCACCAACGTCAGCTGGTTCTATGTGCTGACCGTAGCCATCATCTTGCTTTCGGTCATATTCCTTGCGATGAGCCGCTATGGCGACATCAAGCTCGGGCCCGACCACAGTCGGCCCGACTATCGCGACATAACCTGGTTCGCCATGCTGTTTTCCACCGGCATGGGCATCGGCCTGATGTTCTTTGGCGTGGCAGAGCCGGTCATGCACTTCATCGATCCACCCACAGGGGCCGGATCGACCGTGTTCGACGCTCGCGAAGCCATGAGCATCACCTTCTTCCACTGGGGCCTGCACGCCTGGGCGATCTACGCCATTGTCGGGCTGATACTGGCCTTCTTCAGCTATCGCCATGGCCTGCCGCTGCGGTTCCGCTCGGCGCTATATCCACTGATCGGAAACCGCATCCATGGGCCCATAGGCCATGCCGTCGATGTCTTCGCCATTATCGGCACGGTTTTCGGCGTTGCCACCTCGCTGGGGGTGGGCGTATCGCAGATCAACAGCGGGTTGAACCACCTGTTCGACCTGCCTGTCACCATTCCAATACAAATCGGCCTCATCATCATCGCTTGCGGGCTGGCGACCATATCTGTGGCCAGCGGGCTTGATCGCGGCATACGCATGCTGTCCGAATTCAATCTGCTTCTGGCGGTATTGCTGCTGCTGTTCGTGCTGGTGTTCGGCCCCACCGTCTTCCTGCTGCAAACCTTTGTTCAGAATACGGGCAGCTACCTGTCCGACATAGTCCACAAGACCTTCAACCTGTTCGCCTACGAGCCCAACGACTGGATCGGCGGCTGGACCCTTTTTTACTGGGGCTGGTGGGTGGCGTGGTCGCCCTTCGTGGGCTTGTTCATCGCCCGCATTTCGCGCGGACGAACCATACGCGAATTCGTGCGCGGCGTGCTGCTGGTGCCGGCCGGCTTTACCCTGTTCTGGATGACAGTATTTGGCGACAGCGCCATTTATTTCATTATGGTCGATGGTATGCAGAACCTGGCCGACATTGTGCAGGCAGACAGCTCGCTGGCCCTGTTCGCCTTTCTTGAAGCACTGCCCTTAAGCAGCATCACTTCGGCCATCGCCATTGTCATGGTCATCGTATTTTTCGTCACTTCGGCAGACTCCGGGGCGCTGGTGGTCGATTTGCTCGCCTCCGACGAAAACAAGCACTCGCCCGTATGGCAACGCATCTTCTGGTCGGTGCTGATGGGCGTGGTCGCCATCGCCCTGCTTCTGGCGGACGGCCTTACCGCCCTGCAAACGGCCACCATCGCCAGCGCCTTGCCGTTTTCCATCATTTTGCTGGTGGCGATATGGGGGTTGTTCAAGGCGCTTCACCTGGATGCCACCAAGCGCCGCATCCGCTA
Source organism: Pusillimonas sp. (assembly GCF_044464525.1). Taxonomy (NCBI): domain Bacteria; kingdom Pseudomonadati; phylum Pseudomonadota; class Betaproteobacteria; order Burkholderiales; family Alcaligenaceae; genus Pusillimonas; species Pusillimonas sp. Next base: position 4,363 of record NZ_JBIQLE010000007.1, on the reverse strand, counting down.
CCAAACCATTACCCGTTCGCAGCCGCTGGCGGGCGGGCAAAATTGGCAGCGACGCCTGCGCAACATTGTAATGATGCCTACACGTAACCATGTATTGCGATTCATGGACGATGTCGTGGTGCCGGCCATGGAGGCCGTGGCCAGTGAACTGCGTCGCCAGGACTACGAAGTGGCTGTCGAATCCGACGGCGGCGAAATCGAACTGCAAGTGCGGCATCACGGTGAATACCTGGACTTCAGCTATGCCGTGCGGCCGCTGGAACAAATGCAACCCAGCCTGGCCATGGACGAAGACAGCGGACAGGAAAAACGCCGGTTCTACCGGGCCGAAGTCTTCTTGCGGGAAGGCGGCCAAGATTACGATATCATGGGCTGGAGCCACGACGAGGTCATCGGCGATATCCTCGACCAGTACGAACGCCATCGCCAATACCTGCATATGGTTCACGGCTCAAACCAGGCAACGCCCGAGCCGGAATCGGGCACTTGAACTTGCCATGCACATGAAAATATTATTTGTTGGCGCCGGCGCCGTCGGCGGTCTCTTCGGCGCATACCTGCATCGGCATGGAGCCGATGTGCAGTTTTTGTTGCGCCCCGCACGCAAGGCCCAGGTCGACGCCCAAGGGCTGACGCTAGAGCTTCCGTCCGAGACCGTGCACTTCCAGCCGCGCACGCTTGGCGCCCATCAGCTCACTGCCCCATTCGACCTCATCGTGCTGTCCAACAAGGCCCCCGCGCTTGAAAGCGTCATTGCCGACATCAGCCCGGCGATGGCGGAAACCACATATGTACTTCCGTTGCTGAACGGCCTGCGCCATCTCGACCGCCTCGACCAGGCGTTTGGGCAAGCACGTGTGCTTGGGGGCATTGCAAAAACCATCGCCACCCAGGCCTCGCCCACCCATATCCGGGTCAGCAACGCATACAGCAGCCTGACAATTGGCGCCCGCACGACCCGGCAGCAGGCCATGGCGGAAGCCTCCTGGAAGCTGATGGCACAGGCAGGCATAGACGCCGAGCTAAGCGACAGCATCATGGATGACATGTGGGATAAATTCTGCCGCATGGCCTCTTTGGGCGCCGCCAACTGCCTGCTGCAAGGCACGGTCGGCGAATACATGCGTAGCCAGGCCGGCGGCCAGGTTGCCTTGCAACTTTTGCAAGAATGCACCGACACCGCGCAGGCCGCGGGCCACCCCATGCACCCGCAGGCAATAGCGGGTTTCCAGCGGGCGCTCACCAACCCGAACTCCAGCTTCAATTCTTCAATGTACCGCGATATGCTGGCCGGGTTGCCCATCGAAGGCGATCATCTGGTGGGCGACATGCTTCGCCGCGGCGAAGCGGCAGGCGTGTCGTGCCCAACGCTGGCCATCGCCGACGCCGTGCTGCAAACCTACAGCGCCAAACACCAGGCCTGATATGCCGGCTTGATCACTAAGCTGTGAAGCCATCAGGCCACTTCCCTGCGCTGCATTAAATTACGATGTTCGCTTTGCTTGCGCAGGTACTCGACCACAGCATCCTGGTCGCCGGAGAACTCTACGCGCGACGCCTTACGGTCACGTTGATAGACGTACATGGGGTCGTAATAATCTGCCAGTAAGCCTGCTATCCAGTCGCGATGCAGGTCGATGCTTCCGCAGCGCATCTGCTCGGCCAGGGCCGCATCCATCATGTTCGCCAAACGTCGATGGCGCTCGCCGCCCAGCCGGCGCACGATATTATCCAGGCTTTGACGCAACTGTCGTGCGTACAAAACCACGCCCTCGTCCGCGCCATATAAAGCGATAAACTCGGCACGCAAATCAACCACATAGTCCTTAAGGATACGCCCCACACGACTTTGGAATGTATCCTCAAGCCATACCATCGGGCGTTTCTGCATGTCTTGGTACAGCTGTAGCGGCAGGTTGCGGCTGCCGATTGAGCGGCTTTCGTCCTCGACGACGAAGGCCGTATGGCCCGCATCGCGCTTTTTCAAGATGTCGATCGCCAGGCTGTTTTCAAAATCGATCTGGGTGGGTTGCTCTGACGCGTGCCTGCCAAAACTGGAGCCCCGATGATGGGCATGCGCTTCGAAGTCTAAGGCGTTGTCAAGACGATGCAAGACTTCCGTCTTGCCCGTGCCGGTCATGCCGCCCAACACAGTGAAGCGGCACTCGGCTACGGCTAGCTCTATAGTGTCCACAAGGAAACTTCGCATGGCCTTGTAGCCGCCCACTATGCGCGGATAGCGTACGCCAGACTCCGCCTCCAGCCATTGCTGCGCGATGCGCGAGCGGTTCCCGCCGCGAAAGCAGTACAAGTACCCGTTGGGGTGAGCTTGTGCAAAAGACACCCATGCAGCGATGCGCTCTGCCCGTAATTGGCCGCTGACCAGACGATGCCCCAATGCAACGGCGGCATCCGGGCCGTGGCGCTTGTAGCAAACGCCCACCTCGTGGCGCTCTTCATCATTGATCAGCGGCGCGTTCACAGCCAGGGGAAACGCGCCCTTGAGGAACTCCACGGGCGCGCGCACGTCCATCAAAGGTAGCCCGCGCAGAAAAATAGCTGTGTAATCGTCGGTGTCATCGCGCATCATTCACTGATTTTACCGCGCTTGAACTGCATGGTTGCCACTCCGCCAACTTTCGTTAGATCCGACCACACCGATACCTATGTATGCCCTCGCCGCCGATATCGTGCTTGTCGTCCACGGCCTGTTTGTCGCCTTCGTGATCTTTGGCGGCCTGCTGGTGTTGTGGCGGCCCCGCCTTGCCTGTCTACACCTGCCGGCCCTGGCATGGGGAGCCACGGTAATCTCGATGGGATGGATCTGCCCTTTGACGCCACTTGAGAATGAGCTGCGCGCCCTTGCCGGCCAAACACCTTACGACGGCGGGTTCATCCAGCAGTACTTGTGGCCGCTCATCTACCCGCCCGGGCTGACTCGAGCGATGCAGGTGGGTTTGGCCTTAGTGCTGGTCATTGGAAACAGCGCTGTGTATCTGACGATCTGGAAGCGGCGCCGCAGGCGTCAATAATGCGGCGGGCGCTCTTGCGCGTAAGGGTCGGGTGCAGCGTCCTCGCCCTGATTTACTCGGCGCACCAAGGCCTTGTACAAAGCTTGCAGCTCTTGTAATTGCTTCTGCTGCTGGTACACCTGATCATTAAGCTGTTGCGTAAGGTCTTCTTGCGCAATAAGCTTTAACTCGATGTCGATAAGGCGTTTTTCGTAATCCATGTCATAAGGCCTTCGGCCGTTAAAGGTTTGAACCGCATCAAGGCCTGGCCGCCTTATCGAGGTGTTGAACTTGCATCGGTGTGTCGGCCGGTTCATCAAGGCATTGAACTCGCATCGGTGTTGCAGCCGGCACATAGAACTACTGAATTTGCGTCAGGGTTGCCGCCGCTTCATTGCACCGAACATGCCCACCGGCGTGCAACGACATATTATTTTGCCAGCATAGTGGCCAGCATGAAGCCCGACCCGGCCCCAGTACCTGCCCCGGGCCAGGTAGAGGCGCCGCACAAGTACAGCGACTTGACCGGCGTTCGGTAGCGAGAGTACCCAGCCACTGGCCGAAACACGAAGTTCTGGTCCAGGTGATGGCTGCCGCTTAGGCTGTCTCCGCCGATCAGGCAGGCGTTTTCACGTTCCAGATCTGCCGGTGTCATCACGCGGCGTGCCAGTATCTTCCCGCGTAAACCCGGTGCGTAGTTTTCAAGCAGATCAAGGACGCGCTCAGCATAGGCCTCGCCGCAGCTTTCCCAATCGGTTGCGCTGATCTGCCCCAGCGCATCACCCTGAATCTGCGCCGGCAGCACCCGCACTTGTATCCACAGCACATGTTTGCCCTCTGGCGCCCGGGACGAGTCCAGCGCCGTAGGCTGGCCCACGACCAGCACAGGCTCTGCCGGAAGCAGGCCGGCGGCGGCTTCAGCGTATACGCGCGACATCATCGCCATGTCGGGCGCCACGTGCACATAGGCATAGTCTTGCAAATGAGAGCCGGCCTTCCAATCGGGCAGGCCGTCGGTGGCCAAATGAATCATCATGGCCCCAGGGCCTGGCCGAAACGCCTTGACCTTAGACTCGAACGAAGCGGGAGCGGTTCCTGCCGGCAACAGGCCGCCAAAAACCAGCTTGGGGTTCAGGTTTGCAATCACGGCTCGCGTAGCGGAAAACTCGCGCTCGTCGGCCAAGACCACCCCCGTGGCCGCGCCGTCGCGCATCGTAATGCTGCGCACCGGCGCGTCGGTAATAATTTCGCCGCCCTTGGCCCGCAACAACCCCGTCATGGCGCGAATAATGGTGTCGGCCCCGCCCTTTCCTATGACCATGCCGAAATTCTGGTTCGCCATGGATTCCAGA